>NZ_CP151081.1:0-71459 GCF_050821495.1 Ottowia caeni
GACCCCTATCCACAGCAGCGAGAGTAGATCGCACCGTTGGTTACAGGGGATGGGGTGGCCTTCGGACGGCCTGACGGCCTGACGGCGAGAGTAGATCGCACCGCGCACGGGCCGGCGCCGAGAGTAGATCGCACCATGCGAAAGGCCCGAGCACGACGAGCGACGAGCGTTCAGAACAGGTCGCCCTGGCCCTTGATCTGCGGCACGTGCGGCTTGGACGGGTGCAGGATCAGGCCGCGTTCTGTCACGTCGAACCTGGCCTCGGGGTAGATCTCGCGCACAACGTTCAGCGCCGGTTTGAAGCTCTTGTTGCGGAACTCGCGCACCGCCCGGCTGGGGTCCTTCGGGTCCACCGCGTAGTTGGAGCCGAACTGCAGCATCAACGCCTCCCACGGCACCGGCCGGGTGGAGCGCTCGATGTAGCTCATGCGGTACGTCATCCACGTGTAGAGGTCCATGGCCACCGGTGAGCCGCGCAGCGCGCGGTAAGCGCGCAGGTCGATCGGCACCGGCCGCTCGATGATTTCCGCGAAGAAGCGCGCGCTGAGCACGACACGGGAGCGCCAGCGCCCGGCCATCTCGCGGCTCTGCGGCGTCCACAGGCGGTTGTCGTCCTCATCGTCCCGATCGTCTCCATCCCCATCCCCATCCCCATCCCTGGCATCGGCGGCCGGCGCGATGGCCACATCGCCGGCGGCTTCGTCCAGCAGCTGGGCCGTCTCCCTGTCCATGGACGCCTCGTCCACGATCAGCACGTTGCGCAGGTTGAACGAGCGCCCGCGGTCGCCGGTGTACGTGGCCGTGATGAGCGTCGAGAACAGTCGCTCCATCTGCTCGGAAACGCGCGCGTTGGCGCCGCGCTTGCCGCCGCCCTGCTGGATGCCGAGCACGTTGCGCAGGAACGAACTCAGGCTCTCGCCCAATTCAAGCTCCGGCGAACCGGTGCGCACCGCCTCGGTGGTGATCCAACTCATCAGCAGGCGCGGGTAGACGCCGTAGGGCAGACCGTTGTCGTTGCCGCCCATCATGCGTAGCACATAGTGGCCGTTGCGGCGCTCGAAGATCGGGCTCTTGGGGTCCTTGTACGGCAGGGTCGCGTTCACCAGCGCGCGCGCCATGAAGCCCAGCGCGCCGGCCTTCTTCGCTTCCTCGGTCTCGATCGCAAAGGACTCGTCAATCACGTCGTGAACCCACTTGGGCATCGGCGTGCTGGCGCGGTAGTCGAGCGACAGCGGCCTGCCGTCCTGCTCGGGCGCCGGATTGGCCCCGGCGCCGCGCGGCGGCCGGGTGTTCGAGGCGTCGTGCGCGCTCCCCGGGAGATCCTTCTTCGTCATAAAATCCCCTTGCAACATTCCTGTTGCGGACTAACTGTTTGCCCGGCGCTCTTCATGGAGCGCCGGTTTTTTGTGCTGTGCGCGGCCGTGGCTGGCCCCGCTTTGGTCTTGTCCCGGCCTCCGCCGCCTCCAGCGTCTTGGCCTCGCGGTACGCCGAGAGCAGCGCGTTCATTCTGGCGACAGTGTTCCACACCGCCTGCGCCGTGACGTGGTGCAGTTCGGCGGCATACTTGTAGGTCTTGCCTTCCTGAATCACCAGCCGCGCGGCCGCGATGCGCGCCTCGCTCAGGCGGCCGATGCGCACTGCGATCAAGTGCAGCGCCGCGAACTCACCGGGGTCGAGCGGTCCCAGCTTCATGCCGACTGCACCAGACGCAGGATTTCGGCGAGCTGGAAGCGGCCCGACTGGCCCGCGTCCACCCCGCGCAGGAAAGCGGCCAGCCGCAGCGCGCCGGCGCCGGCGGTGCCGAACACGCGGCTGTCGAAGCCTTCGAAGACCGCCCGCCCGGCCTTGGCGGCATTGCAGCCCTGCTCGAAGTATTCGCGCAACTCCTCGCACGCCTTCTTCTGCTCGGGGGTGAGCGCGGCGGCGATGGCCTTGGCATCGCCCGTCCTGGCCTGCGCATAGAGTTCGCCCAAGTCGTGCCTGGCGGCCTTGGCCTTGTTCGCGGCCGGCTTGATCCTGGCGCGCACCCGCTGCACCTTCTCCCGCGAGTCGCCCTTGCCGAAGTTCCTCTTCAGGTCGTCCACCAGTTCCTTGGCCACGAAGGGATCGCGTGCTTCGATCTGGCGCACGTCGCTGATGATGGCCAGGTCGGCGGTCACGCCCTCGGTCACCAGCCGCTGGGTCTGCTCGGGCAGCTTGTTAAGCGACAGAATCTTGGACACCCAGGAACGGCTCTTGTTGCGCTTGGCCATCACGGCGTCGATGCTGCCCAGCTGCTCCAGATCCTTCTGCAGGCGGCGTGCAAGCTCCATGTTGGTCAGGTTCTTGCGCTGGATGTTCTCGGCCGCCTGGATGTCCTCGGCCTGCTGGTCGGTCAGATCGCGCACCATCGCCGGGATGGCATCCAGGCCGGCCATTTGCGCCGCCCGCACGCGCCGCTCGCCGGCGATCAACTCATACCGCTCGCCCTTCCTTCGCAGAAAAATCGGACTGATGACGCCGACTGCCTTGATGCTGGCCGCCAGTTCCGGCAGGGGGTTGTCCTCGTCCTCCAGTTCGGTGCGGATCTGCGGCCGCATGTCGATCAAATCCAGCGCAACCGGAAACTGCTGGGCTTCGTCGTCCGTGAAAAAGGCGGAGACCGAATCGCCCAGCCCTTCGATGGCGCCGGCGAAGATGTTCGCACCGGCGGGTTTGGTGGATTTCTTGCTCATGCTCTGTCTCCCCCTCACTTCACCCGCTTGAGGATCAGCCGGCACGCCGCCCGCCATTCCTTGCCCGCCGCCAGGTGCCCGCCGCCTTGAGTGGAGTGCCACACCGGCTTGCGCGCCGCCACCGCCTTCTTCACGGCCGCCCGCGAGGGCAGGGTGGCCTCGATCAGCACCGCATCGCCGTAGCGCTGGCGCAGCATGGCCAGGCCGTCGCGCTCGGCAGTGCTGCGCGTGTTGGTGTTCACCGGCAAAAAGCCGATGTGCTTGGCGTGCTGGTTGACGCCCTTCTGGCGCAGCGCCTGCATGGTCTGCATGAGGTCGCCCAGCCCGGCCAGTTCGTACACGCCGATGGACAGCGGCGTCACCACATAGTCGGCGGCCGCCAGAGACGCCAGCAGTCGCATGCCCAGCAGCGGCGGCGTGTCGATCAGGCACAGGTCGAACTGGTCGGCGAATTGCTGCAGGGCCGCGCGCGGGCGCTTGACCACGCTGTTTTCCGCACGGTCCACCTCCAGCAGCGCGGCATCGGCGCGCACGATGCCCAGGCCCTCGTCCACCATCTCGATCGCGGCATCGGCGGGCAGGGCAGGCAGGTACAGCTGCGAAGCCACGATGCCGTGGCCGCCCGTGCTGGGGAACGTCATGGACAGGCTTCCCTGCCGGTCCATGTCCACCATCAGCACGCGCTTGCCGTCTTCGTGCGCGGCATAGGCCAGGTGCGCGGTCAGCGTGCTCTTGCCAACGCCACCTTTCTGGTTAGCGGTCACCAGAATTTTCATGCTCTCACTCCTGTTGATTTGGATGTTCGGACTAACTGACGATCTCTTTTTTGTAAGTCTGCATTGTAGGACGGCGAGGGCCCGCAATCAACCTCTAGGAGTGTATTTAATACACCTATAGAGGTGTAATGCAACAGCTGCGAGGCCTACCTGTTTCTCGCCGAGAAAGGCCGGCCATCGTGCGCCGTCGCCGGCCTGTACCTTTGCTGGCGCGCTCGCATTGAAGTATTCGTACAGGTACGAATACTAAAGAATCTGCTATCGCGCGCGGCTCTTTTGGACTCCGCAGGCTTCGCCTCAGCGGGCATGGTGGCGTGCTTGACCGCCGCCAATCGAGATCGGGGGGTAGCCCGGGGAAAGACCCTTGCCCCTGGCGTGGGCGTTGGCCGCGCGGACTCGCCCAGCGCATAGCCCTGCGCCGAAGCGATCCGCCGAACCACGCTTTCCAGTCCCTGCAACTCCTTCAGTTCCTCGCCGGTGTGCGCGCGGCCGGCGCGCATGCCGACCACCTGCCGCGTCTGCGCCGCCAGTGCCTCCCGCTCACCGCGCACCCGAACCGGCCTCTCGCCGCGCCATCGCGCGCTGGTACTGCTCCGACAGCTTCGAGGCCAGCACGTAGCACGCGAAAGACGTGAGCGGCATCACGACGAAGCAGATGAACCGCGATTCGCTGCGCTGCATTAGCAGTCCGCCTAAGGTGGCGATGCCGGCGCTAAACGACAACAGCCGCAGCACGGCCACGCACAGGACGATGGGCAGTCGAAGCCAGCCGAGTAGCAGGTCCATACATCACCACCTTTTCCGTGCGTGGGCCGGCGTCACGGCGAAGCGCCGTGCAGCTTGCCGCGCATGCGCTCGACGTCGGCCCGCGTCAGAACCGACAACACGCACAGGCGCTGCAGCGCCGCGTCGATGCGCGTGCCGCCTGCCCCGCCGGTGAAATCCCAGGTGAACGGGCGCGAGCTGAACAGCGCGGCCACGTCCTCGATCCTCGCCTCCGAATCGGCCACCTGATCGACCAGCCGCAGCAGCAGGCGGCTGGCGGCATTGGCCGCCGCCACGCGCGCACGCTGGCCAGGATCGGCGTCCAGGGCCAGGGCCACCGCCTCGGCGGTAAGCCGGTCCAGATCCTGGCCCACCGCCGCGCGCGCCTGCCACAGCCGGCTTTCCCGCTCAAGGGCATCCATGCGGGTCCTTTCCGGGCGCCAGGACGCCAGCGCAGCGCGCATCGAGCAGTCGCGCCAGCAACTGCGCATCGTTGGCGGCATCTACCGGGTCGCGCACCAGCGCGCCGCGCAGGGCGTCCCTGAGCCAGCGGGAAGCGGCAGGGTCCCGCATCACGCGATCGATTTCTTCCATCCTTTGTCCAAGAGGTAGCGTTCGAGGCGCTTGCGCGTCTCGGCGATGAATTCCACCGGCGCCACGATCGTGGCCTCTTCCCAGCCTGGCGGCACCAGCACGGGCGCATTGCTGCGCAGTTCCTCCACCTTGTCCATCACCTTGTTGCAGGTCCGGGCCAGCGGCTGGTAGGTGAGGTTGTCGCCGCGGGCCACGACTGAGACCGCCTCGCCGTCCACCAGCACGCGCTGCACGCGCTCAATCGTGGCCGGCGCGATCCTGAAATACGACACCGCCTCTTCAAGCTCCTTCAGCGTGCAGCGCTGCGGAACACGTTTTTTCAGGGGGGTGTCGGTCATGTCGGCCTCATGGGAGATGTTGAAAACTACACCTCATTTTACACCACATAATTAACCTAAAAAAGGGGAATATGTATCGTTTATCAGAACATAAAAGGATATTAACTATCGTTTGACAATACAATGAAAGCCCAAAGGCGACACAGGCAAGAGGTTTCTCATGGCAACACCGCGCACCAAGAATCTGCTGCCCGCCCTGGCCTTGGCTCTGTGCAACATCGCCCAGGCCCAGGCAGACCAGAGCCCGGACATGGAACTGCTCACGGGCGATACCCGCCTGGCGTGCGAAGCCATCCTGTGCCTGTCCACCGGCGAGCGCCCCAGCGAGTGCCAGCCCGCCATCCGGCGCTATTTCTCCATCGTCAGGCGCACCCTCGGCAAGACACTGGGCGCGCGGCGCGACTTCCTGAACCAGTGCCCCACGGCGAAAGAGGACGGCTACACGCGCCAGTTGGTCAATGCACTGGTGGACGGCTCCGGCCGCTGCGACGCCGCCGCACTCAATGGGCGCGGCTGGATGCCCGCCGGTGGCGACAACGGGTACTACATCTCCAATGCAATGCCGGCGAGTTGCCAAGCCTACTACGACAACGCAGGCCTCGACGTGGGTTCAGTCCGCCCGATCTATGTCGGCCAGCCCGAGCGCGGCGGCCGCTGGGTTGATCCTGTGAATCAATGAAGAGACTGCCCCCACAGCTGCATCAATGCGTGCCGTGCAAATGAGGCCAGTTGGGTGATAGAGGCTTTGATACAGACGCGTGGTCGAGGCCGCTGAGAATGCCGCATTCGGCGACCGCATGCGGAGACGTGCAGCGCGCGCGCAACGCCTTCAGGTCCCTCTCCAGCACGCGGAGTTCGCGAATGCGTTGCGCTACATGGCCAATGTGCTCGTCAAGCAGTGCATTGATCTCGCCACAGTCTTGTGCAGGCGAATCGCGAAGCTCAATCAATGCGCGGATCTCGTCCAGGGTCATATCTAGCCCGCGGCACTGGCGGACGAATGCTAGCCGCTCAACATGGATTGGCAGGTAGAGGCGGTAGTTATTCTCAGCCCGCGCTGGTGGCGGAAGCAAGCCCTCTCGCTCGTAAAAGCGGATGGTTTCAACTGGCGTTCCAGTCGCTTCGGCCAGTGCTCCAATCTTCACGGGCAAATCCTACCTTTCTGTATAGAAGGCTTGACTCTACACCGACTACAGGGTTTTCAATATAGAAAAAGCAAGGATCATCCATGAAGCACTCTCACACCGATCAAGGATCTGCAGTCGCCATCAGCGACGATTGTTGCGGAACCGGGCCCTCTGAAAAGGTTCGTCTTTCCGGTACCACGGCAAAGGTACAAGGTCGAAGCTTTCGAATCCCCACGATGGACTGTGCCGCTGAGGAAGCTGAAATCCGCCGAGCCCTTGACGGCTTGCCCGGTATCCGCGGTTTGCGATTTCAGCTTGGTCAGCGAACCTTGACCATCGATGCCGATGAACCGTTGATGGCACCCGCACTGGAAGCCATCCGCAAGGCAGGGTTTGATCCACAGCAAGTTCGTGCAGCAGATTCAGGTGATGCGCACTCTGAAGGCGATGGTCACAACCACGATCCTGTCCGAGGCCAGTTGCCCAAGCTGGCTGCCGCGCTGCTCCTGGCTATCGCTGCCGAAGTTATCGGGTACTTCGCTCCGGAAACCGCAGTCTGGCGCGCCGCTGGCCTCGCCGTAGCAGGGGTCGCGATATGGCTGGCAGGTTTTGACGTCTACAAGAAGGGGTTTGCAGCCCTGCGGCATGGCCGTCTGAACATCAATGCGCTGATGACAGTCGCGGTGACGGGGGCATTCGCGATCGGCCAGTGGCCCGAGGCCGCGATGGTCATGGCCCTGTATGCGATCGCCGAGGCGATCGAAGCACGCGCGGTCGATCGCGCGCGCAATGCCATCAAGGGGCTGCTGGACATGGCGCCCGACCAGGCCTCTGTAAGGCAGGTCGATGGCAGTTGGAAGGTCGTGCCTGTTGCCGAAGTCGTCGTCGGTGCGTTGCTGCGTGTGAAGCCAGGCGAACGTGTGCCTATGGACGGCGTAGTTCGTTCTGGTCAAACAAGCATCAATCAGGCACCCGTCACCGGCGAGAGCATTCCGGTCGATAAAACCACTGGTGACTCCGTCTTTGCTGGCACGATCAACGAATCAGGCACCTTCGAATTCGAGGTGACCGCACTGGCATCGGATTCGACGCTCGCGCGCATCATCCATGCCGTCGAAGAAGCTCAGGCAACACGGGCGCCGACACAGGGCTTCGTTGACCGCTTTGCCGCGATCTACACCCCGGCAGTTTTCGTGATTGCGCTGGCAGTCGCGTTGCTCGGCCCATGGCTGCTCGGCTGGACCTGGATGCAGGCAATCTATAAGGCCCTCGTGCTGTTGGTCATCGCATGCCCGTGCGCGCTGGTCATCTCGACACCGGTAACCATCGTCAGCGGCCTTGCTGCAGCAGCCCGTCGCGGCATCCTGATCAAGGGCGGCATCTACCTTGAAGAAGCACGCAAGCTCAAGGCCATCGCGCTGGACAAAACCGGCACGATCACCGAGGGCAAGCCTCGGCTCGTGGATTGGTCCGTCATCGATGCACAGACTGAAGCAGCGGAAGCGGAGCACGTTGCCGTTGTCTTGGCCAGCCACTCCGACCACCCCGTTTCGCGTGCGATAGCCGCCGGTCTGAAACCCAGCGACGTCGAGGCAAGGGATTTCACAGCGCTGGCTGGAAGGGGCGTGCAGGCCAATGTCGGCGGCGTGACCTATGTGCTTGGCAACCACCGCCTGATAGAGGAGCGGGACCAGTGCTCACCGGAAATCGAGGAGCAGTTGAAGCGGCATGAGGAAGCGGGCCGCACCGTTACGCTGCTGGCCAGGCCGGAGAGGGTGCTTGCGTTGTTCGCTGTCGCCGACACGATCAAGCCTTCGTCGCGCGAGGCCATCGCGTCGCTGCAAACGCTGGGCATCACTCCCGTCATGCTGACTGGCGACAACCAGGCTACGGCCACGGCCGTGGCGCATGAAGCCGGCATCGCCCAAGCGCGCGGCAACTTGTTGCCCGAGGACAAGCTCGAAGCGATCAAGACTTTGCAGCGCGATCTTGGGTCTACAGCGATGACCGGCGACGGCATCAATGACGCACCTGCTCTAGCCCAGGCCGACATTGGCGTGGCCATGGGTGCGGCTGGAACCGATACGGCAATGGAAGCTGCCGACGTGGTCGTGATGAACGACGACCTACGGCGAATCGCAGAGACGGTGAAGCTGTCGCGATCAACTCACGCGGTACTGTGGCAGAACATCGTTCTGGCGCTGGGCATCAAGGCCATTTTTCTTGTGCTCGCCGTTTTCGGCAGTGCAACGATGTGGATGGCTGTTTTCGCGGACATGGGGGCAAGCATGTTGGTCGTGCTCAACGGGCTTCGACTTCTGAATGCGGTTCAAAAAACATGAATCAATCAGGCAGCACAAACCCAATGGACGTGACGCCATCCCTTGATTCAGCCAGGGTTCGCCCTCTGTGCATACGGGCGATGGCGGAAACAATCGCCAAGCCCAACCCGTGATTTCGGACTGCCTCCGTGCGCGCGGAGTCAACGCGATAAAAACGATTGAATAGATACGGCAGATGCTCGTCCGGAATGGTATTACCCTGATTCACCACTCGTAGAGCCACTTCGGCATCGTGCCTATTGATCTTCACAACAATCGTGCTCTGCGGAAGCGCATGCCGAGTTGCATTTCCGATGAGGTTGGACAGTGCACGTTGCAAGAGGCGTATATCGACAGCGCAGGCCGCATCGCCGTCAACTTGCAACTGAAGGCCAGCATCCTCTATCGCTGCCTCGTGCAGGTCCGCAACCGCATTAACTAGTCTGGCCAGGCTGTCTACACTCTCTCGGCGGGCCTCTGCCCCACGGTCAGCTTGCGACAGGAAAAGCATGTCCTGCACGATCATCGACATACGTTGCAGATCTTCGAGGTGATCCCCAAGCACGTCCCGTAGCGTCTCGACATCGCGTGCTTTGCGCAAAGCGATTTCTGTGCTTCCCATCAATGTTGCCAGAGGCGTGAACAATTCGTGCGCGACGTCGGCGTTGAACGCTTCCAGTTGCTCATAGGCCGTATGTAGGCGCTCTAGCATTCCATTGACATGAAATACAAGAGGCACCAACTCATCAGGTTGTGCAGAGCCATCCAGTTGATGATGGAGATTATCAGCTTCCAGTGCTTGAATCTGCGACGAGAGATCACGTACTGGTTCCAGGCCGATCTGAACCAATGTGTATCCGCCAATCGCTATCACCACTGCACCGGCTAGCGCAGCCGCAATCAAAGTCTGAGCGAGGCGTTTTAGGACACGATCATCTTCACTGGCGTCAAGACTCAACAGGGCTTGGATGGAGCCGTTGCTGTTCGAAATTTCGAAACGCGCATCGATCGTGCGTTTATCACTAGGTATATTTCCGCTGGCGTAAATCACACGCCCATTAGGTCCGGTCAGGGTCATTCTTACGTCCCTCCGTCCGACCATAGCGTCGTCTAGCTTGTGTGTAAGAGTGGTGAAATCAGGCCCTCCTACCTCAGCAATTAAATGACTTACTTGGATTTTTTGCTGCCTCAGCGTGTCATTTTGCCGATCTTGGAAACTAAGCGCTGTAACGGTATATACCCCCAGGCAAGTCAGAGCCAGCCCTGCCAATGTGAGAAGAGCCATCCAGCGTGCAAGCCGACGCCCCAATGATCCAGCACGCTTTTTCTTCACGATTCTCGCTCTTCTAAGACATAGCCCATTCCACGGACTGTGTGCAATAGTGGTTGCTTAAAAGGTAGATCAAGTTTGTTACGCAGCCGACGCACTGCAACATCAATGACATTCGTACCATGATCAAAGTTCACGTCCCAAACTTGTTCTGCAATTTCAGTGCGAGACAGCACCTCTCCTTTGCGGCGCAATAGAAGTGACAGCAATTGAAACTCTTTGGCCGACAAGTCGATACGCTGCCCGGCCCGAGTCGCACGTCGCCTTCCCAAGTCAACTTGCAGGTCTGCAAGTGTGAGCACAAGTGCGTCAGGAACAGGCGTGTTTCCGGCCGCGCGACGAAGAAGCACTTCAATGCGAGCCACCAGCTCGGAAAAGGCAAAAGGCTTGACAAGGTAGTCGTCTGCTCCAGTTTTTAGTCCTCGTACCCGATCTTCGATCCGATGGCGGGCTGTCAACATGATCACTGGTGTTTGCTTGCTCTGCCTCAGTGCAGCCAGCAGGCCGAAGCCATCAATCCCCGGAAGCATTGTGTCGAGGACGATCAGGTCATAGTTGCCATGCGAAGCCATATGAAGACCGTCTATGCCATTCGCAGCCACATCAATCACGTAGCCCTCTTCAGCAAGCCCTTTGCGAAGGTAGTCCGCGATCTTGGCTTCATCTTCCACGATAAGAAGCTTCATGAGGTGTGCCGATCCTTACCCGGCTTCTCGCTACCTGTCCAAATTGTCATCTTCACGTTTTGCTCCCGTTCGGTGCGGATTTCTACATTGTGTGCATGCCCTCGGGCATGTAGGTATTTTCGATCACACACTGCAAAGGATCTCGCAATGAAATTCACCCATCTTGTCGCACTGCATGCTGTTGTCCTGGCAACGGCGCTGCCCATGGCGGCACAGGCCGATTCGATGTACCATCCTGCTTCCAATGAGCAGGGCTACACCGAACACCCTGATCACTTCAAGAGCACCAAAACCCGTGCTCAAGTGATGGCCGAGGTCGAGGCAGCTCGCAAAGATGGTTCGCTCGCGTTGCTGCAACGCGGCATCCCGCTGCCCATCAAGAGTACCGAGGCGCCGAAAACACGTCAGCAGGTGATGGATGAGATGCGCAACGAATCGCCGGAATCGCGCCGCGCGCGCCAGGAGCTTTATTCTGGCGGTTGATCTAGATGCTTGACCCTCTCGGGCCGCCTCGGCGTCAATGCTCCCGCCCGCGCTCGCCGATTCCTGGCGGCATGGCTCAACGCCCCGCGCCGCGCCTGGTTGCCGGCTGCGTCTGGTTCTGGGCGGGCAGCGCGCCCGCTCGGGTCTTTCGGGCCGCGTCGGCGGCCGCCTGCTGCGGCGGCTGCGTCTTGCCCCGGGCATAGGGTGTGGCCGTAGCCGGCTGCGGGCCGGCCGCGTCCGCGCGGCGCACTTGGCCGAGCGTCTGCCACGCCTCCCCCTGCCCGCTGCCGGCCTGACTGCGTCGCGCCGAGGCCTGCGCCGGGGAATGCGCGCGGTGCACCAGATCATCGAACGTCAGACGCCGAGCCGCGTGGCCCAGCGACTCGGCCAGTTCGGCGCGCATCGCGCGGCGCTTGCTCTCCACCATCTCCTCCGCCGGTGACTTCGGCGCGGGCCGTCTCGTTGCCATGCTCATGCTCCTTGGGGTGTTGGGTATGGGCGAAGCCCATGGCGGCGTCCGGCCGCGTGAGTGCCCGGCGCACGGGGCGCGGCGCCCATCCGCGCCGGCGTCCCACCCTGGGCGCTGCGGTAGCCGCCCGGCAGCGGGTTCGCGGCGTTCGCACGGCGCGGCCGCCCGAGCGCGTGGCGCGGCCCGGGCCTGCGCGCGCCGGGCCCTCGCGCCCTGCCGACTGTCTGAAGCAGCGCCTTCGTCATGCCAGCAGCGTCGATGCGTACATCGGGTCGTAGTAGATGGCCGAGCAGTAGCGGTCGGCGCCGGGCTTGAAAACGATCTGCACCACCACGTTCACCAGGCTGTGCAGCAGCGTCAGCGTCTCGTCCATCGCCAGCCCCCGGCCTTCCGGCGAAGCCTTGATGAGCAGGGCTAGACGCACGAACGCCTCGCGCGGGCTGTTCGCGTGGGTGGTCGTCATGCCGCCCGGGTGCCCCGAGTTCAGGACGCTCTGGATGTAGTAGTAGGTCTCGTCGCCGCGCAATTCGGCCAGCAGCACGCGCTTGGGCGTCTTGCGCATGGCCGCCTGCAGCATGTCCTTGGCCGAGCCGCCCGCCGTGGTGCTGGTGCCCTCCCGACGGTAGAACAGTGCCTGGCAGTGCGGGTGGTTTGGCAGGGGCATCTCTGGCGTGTCTTCCACGGTCAGGATGCGTTCCTCGGCGGGGATGAGTTCGACCAGCCCGCGAATGAACGAGGTCTTGCCGCTGCCTGTCGCGCCCGACACGAGGATGTTCTGGTACTCCAGCACGGCCGTCTTGAGGAATTCGGGCCAGCGCCCGGCCTGGGCCAGTTCCCACAGCCGCAGTTGCTCGGGCAGCAGCTGCCGCCCCGCCCTGGCGCGCTGCTCGTCGGTCATGTTCATGTTGAACATATGGACCGTGTTGGCGAAATACCCCTGCTCGATGAATTGCTCCAGCGTGAAGGCGGCCACGCTGTGCTTGCGCAGGTTGACGTAGATGTGGTTGTTGAGCGTGGCCGGTGGCCCGGTCATCTCCAGGCGCGTGCCGTCAGGCAGCGCCGTGGACAAGGTGACGTTGGACGCATTGAAGGGCTTGCGCGAACGGTTGGCCACCAGCTGGCCCAGCTGCTCGATCACGTCGCGCGTGAGCGCGGGATCGAGGTGTGCGTGCCAGTAGCCGCCCTCCCACAGCGCCACCTCGCCCGGGCGGTTGATCGCCACCTCCTGCACGCCCGGACGCTCCAGCCAGCGGCTGAAATATCGCTCGATGTGGATCTCCAGAGGCGAGCGGCCGGTGCGCCCGCCCCAGCCGCCGTCGAGGTCGGCAAGGGACTCGCGCTGCGCGCCGGCGCCCGCTGCGGGCGGTGCCGCCGTGGCGGCGGCCGAAGGCCGGGGATCGGCCGGCACCGAGGGCGTGCGTGGCTCCGCCAGGTCGTGAACTGGATCGCGGAACATCGTCAACTCCTTGGGTTGCGCGTAAGTTCGTAGACTTGGGAAAAGTCCACGTCGCGGGCGATGTAGATCTTGATGATTTCGCCCTGGTTCTTGTAGAGCGTGGGCTGGATGTCCTCGCCTTGCGACAGCATGGATTCCACGACACGATCGGCGGTCGAGCGCGTGCGGTCCAAGTTCCGCAGCGCCCCGCCCTGGTTGTTGTAGTAGACCGTGTTGTTGTCGCCGTTGGCAGCGGCATTGCGCGCGTCACGCTCCTGGCTGCGCAACTCCTCGCGCCGCATGACGTAGTCCATGCCGTCCGAGAACAGCGAGTACAGCATCGCGCCGCCGAAGCGCTCGAAAAAATGCTGATCGACCTGCCCACTCATGCCACTGCGGCCGAGCGCGTCGGTGCTGGGCGAGTTCAGGGTGACCTCCACGAAGTTGGGCGTGATGGCGCGGCTCCAGACCGCGAACATGCGCTTCTTGCCGCGCGCCATGCCCGCGCTGTACTCGCCTTCGAACGTCGTGCCGGCCTCCATCAACACCACCTTGCCGTCCATCGAGTAGACCGGCCGCGACAGGATGCACTTGAGAAAGCCCGGCTGGTCGGTGCTGATGGCCGTCAGCAGCGTGCAGTCCGGAAGTGTGCCCTTGGCCAGAGTGAACGAGGGGTTGCGGTTGACCGTGGCCAGTGTCCTGGCCGTGGCGGTGGACAGCAGCGCGCCGCCCAAGCCGGTGTCGCCCGAGAGATTGGGCGCGCGGGCGCGTGCGCTGGCCGCGCCGCCGGGTGGCGGCTTGCCGCCGCCCACGCCGATCTCCGACTCGAAGCGGCGCTTTTGCAGGATCTCCTCCTCGGTCGGCCCCTTGGGCGGCTCGGGCGCCGCCTGTGCCTGCGCTTCGGGCTTGGTCTCGGGACAGGCCATGCCCTCGGGCAGCTTGAGGCCCCCGGCGCATTCGATGAAGCGCAGTTCCGCCTTGGGCGGCTCGGCCAGGGAGACGTTGAAGTCGGGCGTGGAATCGGGGCGCTTCTGCTCTTCGAGTTGGGCAACGGGCTTTTTCTCGCCCGAGAAAAAGCCCGCCAGCTTGAGCGCGCCGTAGGCGAGCACGCACACGGCCAGCAGCGCGATGCCGGCAATCACGATCTTCTGCCCCGGCGACTTCGGCGGCCGCCGGTCCACGAATTCGCCGCGCTCCTGCTCTGGCTTCGGCGCTGCGGGATCGGTGTAGTCGGAGCGTGCGTTCATCGGGACTCCTCGCTGTTGACGGAGCGGTTGACCTTGTCGCTGGCCGTGCCGGTCGGGCTCTGCTGCACGGCGGCGGCGGGCGACTTGTTGGTGATGCCCGACACCAGATTGCCGCGCCGCAGCAGGATGCGCGAGGCGACTTGGTGGATCACCATCGTGTCGCCCTCCACATGGAAGTCGGCGATGGCCTCGGTGCCGTCCGACTCGATGACGAAGGCGGCAGGCATGGCGTTGGCCGCGCTGAAGGTCATGTAGGTCTGGCGGCCGTTGTCGAACATGGACGCGGGCTGCAACTCCTGCGCCCCTGCGATCCAGTAGTCCGAATTCAGGCGGCCCTCGTAGCGGCTGTTGCGCAGGTCGTCGGCGATGCGCTTCTGCTCCGCGCGCGCCTGGGCAGCACGACGCCCCTCCGGCGTGCTGTCGTCGTCCTCGGAGTCACGCACCCGCATCCAGTAGGCCACCGTGCGGCTCTTGCGGCCGGTGCTCTGCAACGTGAACAGGTAGTTGCGCCGCGCCGTGAACACCGTGAGGTTCGTGTCCGGCTTGATGCCGGCCGGCTTCATCGAGATGAGGTTGTTCTTGAACTTGACGTGCCAGGCCTGCCGGTCGCCCATGCCGAAGTCATCGATGGTGTCCTGCGCCGGCAGTTCGATAGTGGTCAGGACCCCCTCGGCGATGTTCACGCGGATCACTTCGTCGGGGTGGTAGTCCACGATCTGCACGCGGCCATCCAGCTTCGAGGAACGGGCGCCCATTTCGGCGTGCGCCACCGTGCCGATCCATGCCGACAGGACGGCGGCCACAAGGAAGGTTGTCGGTTTCATGGTCATGGTCGGCGCGGGTTGGCGGTGGCAGGCGGGGCGGTGGAAGCCGCCGGCGGCGGCGCCTGGCCGGCCCCGTTCGTGCCGATGCTGGACAAGGCGGAAGGCGCACCAGCGGCGGCGCCCGCAGGCGCAGGCGCGGGCTGCGCGCCCGCACCCGCGACAGAGGCCGCAGCCGCAGCTGCGGCCGCCTGCGAGGCCTGCAGCTGCTGCTGGGCGCGCACGGCGGCCAGCGCCGCATCGGTTTCGCGGCGGAAGTCCTCCATCACCTGGTTCAATTCCTGATTCGGCGTCCCCGGCGCATTGACCACCACCGGGTTGCCCACTTGGTCGCGCCGGTAGGTCTCGGTGCAGAAGCCGAAGGGGTTGAGATAGAAGTTCAGCTGGTTGCTGGGGATGTTGGTGGGGTCGTAGCGCACCCCCAGCGTGGCGACGTAGCGGTACTTGAGCGGCGGAGTCGTGCCGCGCGAGACGGTTTTCTCAAACTGCACCTGGGCGGTCTTAGTGTCCTCGTCCAGCGACTGCAAGAAGGTAACCGACTGCACGGTGATGCGGTCCGAGTCCTGATTGGTCAGCATCAGCACCGGGCTCTTCTTGTTGAGTTGGGGGTTGATGTAGTTGTCCCACTCGGCCCGCTGCGTGCCGCAACTCATGAGGTAGACCATCTTGTAGTTTTCCTCGGCCTCGCCGCGCGTAAAGCCCTCGCGCGCCTTGATGTAGCGGGCCACGTCGGAAATCACGATCTTCTCGTTGCGGGACTCCCCCACGTCCAGCTTCTCGCCGGCGGGCTTGACGTCATAGGCGCCCGTGGCGTTCTCCACACGGATGATGATGGGCACGAACTCCTTGAGCGGCAGCAGCGTGGTGACGGCCACGCCCATGATGGCCGCGAAGACCACGGCGCCGATGCCCAGCGCCTTGTACCGCTTGAGGGACAGGCGCTCGGCGTTCCTGCTGTCGGCATCCCAGCTGGCCGCCGCCTGGAAATACCGCTCCTGCGCTTGTTCATTCGAGTCGTTCATACCCGTTCCTCATTCAATCGACCGCGGGCTTTTGAATCGGCTGCGCGTTGATGGGCCGCTCCGGTCCATCGGGCCAGCCAGGCGGCGGCTTGTAGGTGCTGCAGGCCGAAAGCGCGGCCAGCAGTGTCAGAACCAAACATCTACGCATCAGATCCACCTTCATGGTTTGGCCGGCGCGCTCTTGGCCCCGCCCCTGGAGCGCAATGCACCGCGCATGTAATAGATCAGGCTGGATGCGCCCTGCCCGACCGCACCGCCGGCGCCGGAAGTCATGGACGAGGCGATCGTGCTGAGCTGCAGGAACATGAAGGCCATGATCAGCGTGAGCAAAACGACGGGCATGAAAAGAACGATCACATTGCCGGCCTTGGCCATGTCGCCGCCCATGAACTGATTGCGGATGGCGTCCGCGATGGTTCCGGCGACGCCCGCTCCGCTGTTGGCCGCCACGCCGGCCAGCGCATTGATGTAGGCGTCCAGAAAATTGAAGAAGAGATTCATGAACAGGAAGCACAGCACGTAATAGAAAACGAAGAAGAGCGCCGTGTTCAGCCACGAGAAAAACTTGTCGCGGGTGTGCTGGAGAACGAGCAGGAAGACGAAGAACGGCCCGACCGCCAGAACCAGGGTCAGGCCCAGCTTGGCGTAGACCAGGCCGCAGAAAATGACCACCATCATGATGACGGCGGCGATGATCATGATCAGCAGCACGATGGCCAGCAGGATGGCCGCGCCCCAGGCCAGGGACTTGACGTAATCGACCAGCAGGTTGAAGCCGCCGGTGGCCAGGCCGATGAACTTCTCCTCGAACAGCGCCAGCGCCTGAATCGGCGTGGTCGCGCTGCCCCGGCCCACGGCGGAAACCAGTTCCTCGGGCAGCTTGTAGAGAGGATCGGCGATCCACGCCGTGTAGCCGCTGCCCATCGCGTACAGCACCAGCATGAAGGCGATGAACGGGACAAAGAGGTCCAGCACCGGCATGGACGTTTTGCCCGTCATGGTGAGATAGCACCACACCAGCAGCAGAACGGCCAGCACGATCCAGGCAATCGGAATCACATAGCTCGAAATACCCGACGAAGCGCTGGCATACAGCCCGGTGATGGCGCCATCGAACTTCAGGTAGACGTTGTCAAGAACTCCAGTTGCCATGGTCCAGGCCCCTTAGAATTTTGGCGCCTGTGGCATGCTGCGAAGCGATTCGGATTGAAGCTGGTTGTACAGCTTCTCGATCTTCGAATATTTCTCGCACCATTTGCCCTTCGTCTTCATTTCCTCCTTGGCGCACTCGCGTTTGATTTCCAGATATTCCTTGGCATAGGCCGCGCCGGCGAAATCGGCCTTCTTGTAGGCCTGGGCCACCTTGAGGTCGTCCAGGGCGTAGAGGTTTTCAAGCCGAAGTCTTTCGGCCTTCTCGTCTGCGGACTCGCAGCCGCACAGCGCGAGCACTAGCAGCATCCAGGCGATTCGAGGGAAGCGACGCATCACATTCCCTCAGAAATTGGGCCGGCTGAAGTTCGCCATGCCCGCGGAGAAACCGTTGTAGACGCGCTCGGTTTTCAGCTGCCGCTCGGACTCCTCCATCTTGGCGATGGTTGAGAGCTTGATCTGCTCGTTCTGCAGCCGCGCGTTCTCCACGTTGATGCGTGCCTGGATCTCGGCGATGACCTTCTGATCCGACGAGCTGTTGATGGTGCGGACGAACTCCTGCAGATTGGTGATGTTCTCCGCCGCCTTTTTGTAGGCCAGGTCGCCGAAGTCCTTGTTCATGGCGGCATTGCGCCACTGCCGCTCGCATTCCTGGCGCAACACTGGGTCCTTGTTGAGTTCGGCGCAGGATTTGTACTGGTAGGCCTTCACGATGTCGGCCACCCGGCCGCTGATGCCGTTCCAGTTGCCGTTTCCTCTGCGGATCGACTCGGCGACTGCCCAGTAGTCCTGGGGCAGGAACTGGCGGATGAGGTCATCGCGCAGGATGTTGCCCATGCCGCGCCCGTCCTTGAGGGAGTCCCAAATCCCCTTGGTCTGTTCGAGCTCGGTTTTCATCCGCTCCAGCTGAACCACCCACTTCGCAATCTGCTCCATGTTGTTCATCTTGGCGGTGGCGATATGCGCTCCGTCGATCACCGGAATACCGCCGGCATAAACGGAAGAGGACACAGCCAGCGCAGCGGCCATGCCGAACATCCTCAAATTGATTTTCTTGAGCCTGACCATGCTGTTTCTCCTTTGAAAAATCTAGATCCTTCTTTCATAGAAGCGCGGCAACCAATCGCGGGGATTGGGTCCGAATTCCCGGATGCATTCGCGGCAGATCATCACGTTGTCGGTGCTGGCCGAAAGCACCGACAGCATGTTGTCCATCCCGGTCAGGTTCATCTTTGCCATGATGGATTCGTTGCCTTTTTTCACCAGCACCGATCCGTCGCTTGCGCTGCTGGTGCGCACCAGTTCGAATTCGCGCGGCGTCAACCCGAGCTTGTCGATATAGACCTCCGCCCTGGCCTTGCTGTTGGGCAGAATGAACGAGGTCGGAAACTGATTCAGGAACTCCTGGCCCAAGTGGCTCTCGGCCACGTCCTCAGCGTTTTGCGCATCCAGCCCGAGAATCCCATCCTGCTTGCGGATGGTTCTGGATTTGTCATCGATGAACTGGCCCATCAGCGGATCGGCCAGCAGCGCCCAGGCCTCGGCCATGTCGATCACGTGCGGCGTGCCGGCCGCGCTGCGCAGAATCTTCTCGGTGATCAGGCGCATCAGCGGGGTCTTGGCGTACCCGAGCTTGAGCACCGCCGTCGTATCGAAGCCGTAGGCGCTGCTGTCGTTCAGGTTGAGGCGATCCACCGGGCTGTCGAGCACCCAGCCGTAGGGACTGGCACGCGGATCGTCCTCGTTGTGGCACCAGCGCGTGAGCAACTGGTGCAGGCTGTATTCCGTCTCGTGCGAGGGCAGGTAATGGATGATGCTGCCAAACCGGCGATCCGCCTTCGGCAGGTCGAAGACCGATGAAATGGCCTTCTTGAGGTCAATGGCCTCGCTGGGCTTCAGTTCATAGCGCGTGTCGTATTGCGCCGCCCACTTGGCAACGTCGTAGATCATTTCCCGGGTTTCCTCGGTGTCGTCCCACTGGAAAAAGTTGATGCCCGATGGAACGCCCGGCTCCAGAATGAAGTACTGCGCGCCCATGGCCCGCATCACGATTTCCTCCCCATAGTCCTTGTCCAGGGTGAAAATCTTGACCGGCCGGTTGTCCCGGCTCTCGCGCCGCTTCAAGGCCGCGCGCATTGCCACCTTCAGGGTTGTCTTGCCCGCGCCCGTGCCGCCGATGATGTAGTAGTTGCCCACCTCTTTTCTCTGCCGCTTCTGCGCGGGCACGGCAGGATCGTCCTCGTCGTCCATGTTGAGTTGGATGCCCTGCTCGGCCATCCGGTCGCGGCTGACGTGCAGGTTGAGGAAATAGGGGTTGCGCGATTCGGTCGAGAGAACGAGTATGGGCTTGCCCCACTGGCTTCCTTTTCTGTTTCCGGTGGGATAGTTGTGCAGCGGGAAGAACTTCGCCATGTTCAGCGAACTGATCGGCATGGCGCGCACCCGGCCGTGCTTGAATGCACCCGGGAAAATCGACCAGAAGGTGGCAATCAGCGCCCCGCCGTTCTGGCGTGAGATCTGAATGCTTTTCTCGTTCATCAACGTGATGGCGTCGTTGACGTGGTGGTTCAACTCCTTCAGGCTGGAGCCGTAGATCACCAGAATCCATTCGTGCTCCATCATCTTGAACTTGTTGGCCTGCAGATTCGTCAGCGCCGCTTTGATGTCGGCGATCTGGATCTCGTTGCTGGCCGTGCTCTCGATCCGGTTCTGCTGCGCCTTGAGCATCCGTTCCGCGGCGTCTCGCGGAATGGCGGTGAAGGACTGGCTCAGCACGAACTCGAAATCGGCCGTCAGCAGCTTCTCGTGGACCTTTGCGTCGATGGACTCGCAGGTGTACGGCGCAGTCATGGCCATCACGGCCGCATAGGTGGTCGAGGCGCCGTTGACGATCCTGACCGTCTCCTCTCCGAAGTCCAGCGTGGCGAGCGGCAGGCTGCGCGATAGATTGGCGGGCCGCAGCTGCACCTGGCTGTGCCGGTGGTTCAGCAGCCAGGCATAGAACTCGCCAATCTCGGTATGCAGGCCGCCGTCCCTGGAGTAGGACTGCAGCTGCCGCGTGTGGTAGCGCTTGAGCGCGGCCTGCAGCACGGCGACACTGCGCTGCGCCGCCTCCTTGGCCTGCTCGTGCAGTTCCCTGTAGTCCTCGCTTTTCTTGGACGCGAAGCGCAGGCCGAAACGGTCGGCCTGGGTGCCGGCCAGGCGGTACACCGGAGACAGGTAGAGGCGGTTGGTGAAGAAGTCCTTGCCTTCGAGGGACTGGTTGTACGCCTTGACGAAATCTGCGCTGAATTCGTTGTCGTACTCGTTGTGGGTGAGTACGTCCTTTTGCCGCGTGCGGACGATATGCGTCCACAGGGCATGGTTCGGGCTGGCCAGCGCGGTATGGATGGCGGAGAGCCAGGTGCGGTTCAGCCCGTCGATCTCCGCATTGGTCATGGTGTCGAACGAGATTCCATGCACCTGCAGCGTCGCCGTGTAATCGCCAGCTTCGGTCACGACAATGGTCTGGCTGATCTGCTGGCTGTAGGGCAGCTGGGAAGCGTCGCTGACTTCCTTGGCATCCACTCGGTCATTGAGCATGCTTGCGCCTCTTGGTTTTCAGCTGGGGGCCAAGCTCCGCCCTCAATTCCCGTCGCGTGGCATGCGGGGTGAATGTCACCACGTTCTTTCCCCGCAAGCCCTTGTTCCTGGCGAAATACCTGTACTTGATATTGCAGACAAGGTTCTCCACCCACCATTGATCGCTGGCCGTTTTCAGCATCAGCAGCAAGTGAATGGGGAGCACGAACAAGAGCGCCCAAAACTGAAAGAATCGGAAGAAGACCAGCAGGGCGACGCACTCCACGGCAAACACCGTCAAGGGCACATAGAACTGCATCGCCTTGGTTTGCGGCCCCTGGTACACGAGGACCCTTTCCAAGGGTTCATCGACGTGCTTGTTGCTTCCCCCGGCCATGGTTCACAGGTTCCCGATGCTGCCGTTGCCGCCCACGGCTTCCTTGATGAACTGCACGATGGCCACCGAGGCGAAGGCGATGGCCGTGCCCGCGAGCACTTGGAAGAAGAGCCGCTTGGGATCGTGGGCGCCGAGGAAGTTGCCCGCCGCCCAGTTGATGCCTGTGACCAGCACGCAGATGGCTCCGACTACGCCGATGACGGCGTACAGGGCATTGAAGATGGAAACGCCCGTCTGCTTGAGCGTTTGGGCCTCGGCCGGATGGAACAGCAAGGCAGCCAGGATTCCGATCAGAAGAATGCCCTTGAGCAGCATAATTTTCGTCAGCGTGTTTTCACTCGTTTGCAAGATATGGGAATTCATGTTGGTTCCTGTTGAGTCAATGAAAAGGCAAAGCATCAAAATCCCTGGGTAACCTCCTGCGCCTGGAAAATGTCAGGGGATTCACCATCGCGCAGCGAATTGGGATTGGACGCAATGGCGGCGGGCAGCGCCGGCGGCGCGTTTGCGCCAGAAATGTCGATCTGAACGGACCGGGCAAGTTGGTTAAATCGCGGATCGGTGCTTGCCGGCGTGCTTCTGGCGGCTTTGGAAGTCCGTACCCACGCCTGCTGGGCCTGCATATACGTGAATATCTTTTCAGCGTATTTATCGCTGACCTTTCTATGCACGCCGCCCGAGTTGTAGCCGCGAAGCGCGGCCCAAACCGCATCGACCCCGCTGTAACCCTCTTTAATTGCCTTGCCGTAATATTCAAAAAGGATGGTCTGTCCCATCCTTAAATTGCTGCAGGGGTCGAATGCCTGTTCCCAGGTCATTCCCCGGCCGGTGACATTGCTGATATGAATCTGCGCCAAACCCACGCTGAATTTGGCTCCCGCCGCCTGAAGTTGCTTTACAGTCTTGACCGCTTCATCCAGTGTTTGCGGCTGGGCAATTGCGCGCTGGCCGGCATCAGGCCCAATGGCATACGGGTTCCACGCCGATTCGGTGCGGACCAGGGCCTGCATCAACACCGGGGATACTTGGGGAGCGCACTGCGCGAGATCAGGCGGCAAGTCAATCACTTACATCTCCGGTCATGGAAGGAATGCACAATCCGACAGATTGGGCGCACCGTGTAACGAAATACAATACAAATCGCACTAATTGTATTGTTCAACGATACATAAGCTTATCATAAATTTTGTTTGACACAACACAGGGACAGCGCATGCCTGCTCAAGAGGACAGCCAGACACAAGGGACCGGATCGGCGCCATCGGCTGCCGAGATCGTTCGCGCGCTTCTGGCGCGCCACAAGGTGGACCGCCGCCACTACGTGACGGCGGTAATCGAGGTTCTGGGCTTATCGCGCGCAGCCGCCCACCACCGGGTCACCGGAACGTCAGCATGGACCTGGGATGACTTGGCTCGCATGGGCGAGCACTACGGCGAGTCCATGTTGAGCATGATCCGCGGCGTGATGGGCAAGACCTTCGCTGCGCAATTGGTAAACGACAAGCACAAGGCGCCTGTGATGGTTCGCCTGGGTGACGGCCCGCCCGATCGCGGCGATATGTGGGCGGCGTTCAACACCGATGGCGGCCTGCTCGTGATGACGGTCGATAAGGTGCCTTTCTCCTTCGAAGCGATCAAGGTCATCGAACTGGTTCACGGCCAGGACGGGCAGACACCGCTTCGCGTGGCCGTGTTGGACGACGTTGCCGACACGGCCGCTAGCCTTGCCGACATGCTGGCCGACCAGGGATGCACCAGCAAGGCCTATACGTCACCGCGCGCGCTGCTGGCCGACCTAGAGTCTGGCCACGAGTACGACGCCTTTGTTCTGGACTGGTGGCTTGGCAAGGACACGGCGGAAACCGTCCTTGCTGAACTGCGCCGCATCTCCAGGCAAGCGCGCATCGTGCTGCTGACTGGGGAAATGGGCGCCGGGGGAAAGGCCGACAGCAGCGCCGTCGAGCAGGCGCAGAAGCGCTACCACTTCTTCGTCTGCCAGAAACCGATCACAGCCGGCGTTCTGATGGCGAACCTGACGCTGGGCGTGTGAGGCCGGCAAGCAGCGACTTGATGCGGATGGGCTTGTCGAGCAGCTTGTCAAAGGGCGAGCGAATCGGCGAGGGTCCATGATGCAGGGCGCTCATGCCGTACAGCAGGCACCGGGGATTTGCCATGGAACTGCCGCGCCTGAAGTCACGCGCGAGTTCGTCGCCGCGCCGGCCCGGCATGTTCACATCGATAAGGGCCAGATCGTAGTAATTGACGGCCATCATGTTCGCGGCGATCGCCGGCGACGGTGCGATGTCGGCCTCGATGCCTAGCACTTGGCATTCACTGTGCAGCGAAGCCAGCAGTTCGAGGTTGTCATCCACCAAGAGCCAGCGCTGCTTCGATTCGGCTGGTGAAGGCCGCGGGTCGTCCGTCTGCAGCAGTGCCGGAATGGTCAGCCTGAAGCAAGTGCCCTCCTCACTACTGTCGTAGGTCAGCTGCCCGGACAGGTACTCAGCGAGCGAGTAGGCGATCTTGAGGCCGATGCCGGCGCCATCGCCGCCCTGCAAGACGCCATAGCGCTTGAACGGTTGGATCTCCAGTGGCGCGAACCCCGAAGGCATGCCGGGTCCGGTGTCCCGCACAGTGAACACCAGCTGATGTTCATTGACATCGGCCAGCGACAGTTCCACTGCCCCGTGCTCGGTGTACTTGATGGCGTTGCTGGTGAGATTGCCCAGGATCTGCGTCAGGCGGCCGCTGTCGGCTGTAGCGAAGATGGGTTCTATGGGCGCATGGATAGATAGCCGCAACCCCTTCTCGTAGGCGTTTTGTGATTCCAGATCCAGCACTTCCTCTAGCAGGTCCTGAACGCAAAACACGTCCGGGCGGAACTCCAGCGCGCCAGCCTCGGAGCGTGCCAGAGTCAGCAGGTCGTTGATCTGAAATTTCATGCTCAGAGTCGCCCGCTGGATGCGCGCCAGTAGACGGTTGCGCCTGTGCGGATCAAGCGGACTGAGCAGAGATTCGGCGGATGAGGAAATGGTCTGCAAGGGCGACTTCAGTTCATGCGACACCATCCCCATGAACTCATTCTTCTCGGCCACTGAGACTTCGAGCAGCTTCTTCTGGTGGGCCAGCTGAAGGTTGCGTTCGGCCAATTCGTCGCGGCTCCGGGCAAGTTCGCAGTTCTTGCGATACAAACCCAAATTGTAATAGGTATAAATTATTACTGCTAATCCGCCCATGATTGCCAAGCTTGCAATCAGCTGGTTTATTGTTTTGTTACGAGCTTCGGCAGCTTCGAAAGAAGCGTCGCTACTTGCTAGTTGCATCTGCCAGACGCTGGCTGATATATCGGAAACCATGTGACCAATACGATCCAAACGTTCCAGTAATTGGAGCGCTTCGCCCTTAGTCATTTCGCTACCATAGCTGTCATGGATAGCACGAACATCATGCTCCAAGGCACTCAACTCAGGAAAGTGCAAGGCAAAATCGTGATTTGTCATCAGCGTAGTACGCGATGGTGATTCACGAGTTAGCAAACGTATTTTGGAAAGAAAAACAGATAAGCTGTTTTCTGACTGCGCCTGAACAAAGACATCTCCGTCCTCCATCCTCGCAAGGTCAGCCTTTAAACGCCAAAAACTTGTCTCGAACTGACTCACCGACCAATATGGTTCTTCGATAATTTTTTCAGGCGGCTTACTAGTAATAAAGTAGTAGAAGAAGAGAAGGAATGCCACGAGTAAAGAGAAGCGCAACACCCAAAACCATATACGTCTCATAAAATATCTATCCGACACACCTGCCAAGCCATTTTGTTGAGACCTGCAGGCCTCCTCAACTCTTTATAATCATCATAGGGGTACATGACAAACATTGGCCCCCAATCATCCAGTTTCAGCCGTTTGTCATCAAGGCTTGTCGCCAAGATAACGCCATACTTTGCTAAATCAGAAAATGGAATATCGACTTTGAAATGATCCCAGGTGTATACAGTCAGTTTTTGCACGCTACCTCTGCCGGCCAAGCCAACGACATCGTTCAAATACGGCCCCTTGTAGGAGCCCTTTTTTGCCCAATTGGTGGACGTAACGATGACCCGCTGCGGCAGCGCTGATAGTTGCGCTTCTGTGACCGCTATAGTTTTACTGCCGACCTTCAAAGACAGAAATACAAGCGGATCGCAGTTGTGTGCGTGCGCTGAGAAACCTATTGCCAAAGCCGCTGCCAATGTCATTTCGCGCCACGAGCTTGTCATTGGAGACTCCCGATCGGGCAATCCGCGCTGGATCACCGCTACCTCATCTTAGTGTTCTTCCTAAAGCCACGCTGCGATTTGCTTGCGCCGGCTGTGGATTAGGGTTACGCCGTTGCAAATCATTCGACAAGTTTCTCAAGCGACTAATAGAGATCTGGCGATGTTTCTGCTCGGCGATATGCGCCTCGCTGTGCGCCGTTCTCAACTCCAGCGCCGCGAACTTCTTCGGCACCCGCGCCACGGCGCCGCGCAACTCGGCGGCCCGGTCCGTGTAGAGCTTCAGTTCGTAGCGTGGCCGCGAGATGGCCACGTAGAACGCGGCCCGGTTGGTGGTTAGCGAGCGTGTGTTGGCCTCGATCAGCACGCGGTTGGAAGTCAGGCCCTGAGAGGAATGGATCGTGGTGGCGTAGCCGTGCTGCAGGTTCATGGGACGCTGCGCCGGGATGGCCACGATGGTGCCGCGCTCCGTCTTGACGGTAACGGCCTCGGCGCTCACAGCCTGCACCCGCACCCGGTCGCCGTTGAGCAGGCCGAGCTGCTTGTCGCTCTTGGTGATCTTGAGCAGATCGCCGGGCGCGATCTCGATGTCGTACTTCTTGTGCAGCGTGGCCGAGAAGTGCTGGGCGGGCTTGACCGTGACGTTCTGGCCGTCGCTGCCGCGCAGCACCACTTGATCGCCTTCCACGCCCACCACTGCGTAGTCCACGCCGCGCTGGATGTTCTGCCCCTCGCGGTGATAGCTCACCACCAGATCCGGGGCGTAGGTGGCCGGCTGCTTGAGTTGGGCGCGCGTGGCGTCCACGTTCTCCAGCACGGTGTACTTGAGGCCTCCCTCCAGGCGCATGCGTTTGCGCACCATCTCGTTGATGCTGTGGCGCGCCTCGTTGGTGCCGGCCACGATCAGGGTCGCCTCGCGTTCCTGGGGGGACAGCGCGGTGAAGTCGGAGGCAATGGCCTGATAGCGATCCTGCTCTTCCGGCACCTCGCGGATGCTGCCCAGCAGCCGCGTGACGGCCTTGTTGGTCTGGTCGTTCGCGGCATTGAGCACGGCGGCCTTGATTTCCGGATTGCGCTGCCGCTGGATTTCTCGCAGCTGAGCCTGCAGCATGCCGGCGTCCTGCAGCTGCGCAAAGGGCTTGCCGGCCTCCACCGCGCCCGTCTGCTTGCGGTCGCCCAGCATGACCATGCGCGCGCCGGCCTTCTCCACGATCCGCATCGCCTGGGCCAGCTGATGAGCGGGCACGACGCCGGCCTCGTCCAAGAGCACGACCGATTTCTCGCTCAAGGCCGCCTGCGCCTTCCGGCTGGCCAGGAAGCTGGCCAGCGTGTTGGACTCCACGCCTAGTTCGCGCAGGGCCGCCACCTGGGTGCCGTAGGGCGCCAGGCCCACCACGTCGAATCCGGCGGCCAGGGATTGCTGGGTCGCGTCTTGGGTGATTTCGTTGATGGTGCGCTCCAGCATATGGCTTTTGCCGGTGCCGGCATAGCCCTGCACCGCCACGAAGCGGTTCGTGGTGCCGAGGATCATTTCCACCGCCTCGCGCTGGCCCTGGTTCAGGTCGCTCGCGGCCAGCCGCGCCGCCAGGCCCTCGTCGCTCAGGATCGGCTGCAGGGCGCCGCGCCCGTCGCGCTCGATGGCAAGGATGCTGCGCTCGATGGCCTGGGCCTGCGGCGTCGTATAACGCGCTTCGGCCAGCACCAGCGCCCCTTTCTGGATGGCACGGTCCACCTCGATGGTGGCCTGTTCCTCATTCAGCCCGCGCGCGTGCATCGTGGCCCCGATCCATGTCGTGCGCGTGAGCTTGGCGGTCTCGGGCACGTCCATGAAATGCGAGGCCTGCTTGTCGTCCTCGTTCTTCTTGGCCTGGTTGAGCGAGCGTGCCGTCTGGTACAGCGGCAACTCGCGCACCAGGCGGCCGTCGTTCTCGGCCGCTTCCACCTCGGCCATGACGGCGCTGATGGTGGATGTGGTCGCAGCCTTGGACATGGACAGTTCAACCAGTTCTTTGCGCGTGAATAGCCCTTGACGCTCGCTCAGGTGCTCGACTGCGAAGTTCAGGGCCGCGGCCGCCCCCTCCTTCATCGCCGGGTCGGCACGCAGGCGGGCCACGTCCGGCGCCGTGCTGTTTTCCTTGGCGGCCAGCAGCGCATCCATGCTGAGGCCTGCTGCTCGTGCGCTCTCGATCCACTCCTCGCGCAGCAAGGTGCGATCCACTTCCGACTTCTTGTCGCGCGTCATCAAGGTCACGGACTGTGCCAGTGCGGTGTTGGCCGTGTCGCGGTTCACGCCGCGAGCCTCGAAGGCCTCCTCGATCTGCCGGGCCCGGGTGCTGTAGTGCTGGATCAACTCGTCGGAAATGTGGGCCAGTTCCCAGTAGCCTTTCTGCGTCTCCCTCAGCCCATAGCCGCTCGCCCGCAGTTCCTCGGCCAGCGCCGTGCGGTAGTAGGCGCCCAGGGCCTTGATGCTGTGCTGGATGTCCTCGTTGCTCATCGCGCGCCATTGGCCGTCCGGGCGCTTGGTGAGGTTGGCGACGATCACGTGGGTGTGCAGCTGCGGGTCCTGGGCGCGCGACAACTCGTGCCGGAACGCAGCCGCGACGATCACGCCGGTGCGCACGCGGTAGCTCTGCCCCTGCTCCTTGATGCGCGCGTGGGCCAGCTTCTCCAGTTGCTGCACGGCGCGCTTGACGGCCCGATCGTGCGCAGCCGTGACGCCGGCATCGCCAGCGATCAGCGCCTGTAGGCTGACGCTCTTGGGCGCGGAAAACGTGTAGTCCATGCCCTTGCGGTCATCCGAGCGCAGGTCGGAGAAGCGCACGCGCACGCCGTTGGGCAGCTTGCCGTCCAGAATGTCCTTGAAGCTCTCTCGATCCACCTGCAGCTGCTGCGTGAGCCCAAGCTCCTCGGCTCCCTTGCCGAGCCATTCGCCACGGTGGCCCTCTTTTTCGTAGTAGTCGTCTGCCGACTCGAAATAGTGCGCAGCCTGCTTGCTGGAAGTGACGGCTTGGAAGCTCAGCATGGGACGCTCCTCATGCGCCGGCGAAGATGCCGGCGGAACCGCGGATGGGCTTGCTGTACTGCTCGGCCATCACCATGGGGTCGATCACGTCGGGCCGGGCCTTGTACTGCAGCTTGACGCGGGCGATGGGGTAGTTGCCGGCGAACTTGAGATAGCCGGTCAGGTTGGGCAGAAGGTGGATCTCTGCAGGCGACACGACACGCTCGGTGTCTTGCCTGGTGCCGGTGGTGCCGCGCGAGCCGCCTCGGCCGCCGACCGAAACGCTGTCGTTGCGCCGAATCACCGTCTGTTCGCCCAGGCCGCGGCTGAATTCCTCCGCCGTGTAGGTGTCCATCTCGGCGACACCGAACAGGGCAACCGACCGCAGCGAATTGCGCAGCGTGAGGGCGTCGTCGTCGCCATAGGTTCGCCGCAGCTGCGCCAGGCTCTGGATGCCGGCCAGGATGCGCAGCCCTTTCTTGCGCCCCTTCGTGGCCGCGTCCACAAGGTAGTTCAGCTTCTCCAGCGAGTCCAGTTCGTCCAGGATCAGGTGCAGGCCGCGGTCACGGTCGTCGCTCATGGACAGCACGGCCGCGCAGATCACGTCCGTCCAGCAGGAAATCAGCGGCTTGAGTGCCTGCAGCTGGTCCTGCCGCCAGGTCACCCAAACGTTGCCCTCGCTGTTCTCGATGAAGTCCCGGAAGGAGAAGCTGCCCGAGGCCAGGTATTTGTGGGGTGTCACGTACTGCGTCAGCACCACGCGGATGGACGCCAGGGTTTCCTCGGCGCCGTGGAAGCAGCCCTCCGCCGGCGTGCCGGCCAGCAGCGTCTGCAGGTCGCGGTTGCTCGCAGAAGTCAGCCAATGCACCAGCCTGTCGGTGGAAAGCTCGTTGTTCCGGATGAGCACATGCAGCGTTTCGGAAACGATGGTCCGGGCCATGGAGTTCCATGATTCCTGCTCCGTCGATGGGCTGCGCGGGATCATGCTGATGGCGTACTGCTCGCAATCGAAAGATGAGCGGATCTCGTTGAACACCGACCAGCCCTGCCCGCGCGCGTCGAAGGGGTTGAGGATCACGTCGCCGGGCCGGAAGAAGTGCCGCATGAAACCGCCGTCCGGGTCGATGCAAATGGTTCGTTCGCCGCGCTCCTGCTCGCTTTCGATGTACTCGGCAATGCACTGGCTTTTACCCGTTCCGGTGGAGCCGCCCGCCAGAAAATGCGTGCTCTCCACGTCCCGCGGCACCGGCGTGTCCATGAACCTCAATTGCCCGCTTCCGCTTTTGGTCCTTGAGCGCAGCGCGTACTGGTTTTCCATGCGCGGACCGCGCAAATGGCGCATATATTCTGCGCCGCCGAATTTCGTCGTCCATCGAATGGCCCCGTAGATGAACAAGGCCACCCCCAGCATTAGTCCTATGAACGGCCCGACCCATAAAACCGGATTGGAGGGCGTGGCCAGGATTCCAAACCAGACGCCCTTGATGATCATGGACTTGGGAACCCGGTAGTACAGCAGAAAACCGGCTATCCACCCTGCCAAAACCAGAAGCAAGGTGGTAACCACCAGCCATCCTCGCAGGGCGTCGTCTGGAGTTCTATTCGCCCGTGCCATATCAACCTTCCTGTTTCAGGTAGTTGATGACGGCATCGGAATTGAATATCTCATCCAGTTCGGCACGGGCATTCACATTGACCGATCGGTACATCAGAAGGAAGAGCGCGGCCACCATGCTGAGCTGCGTGTCGGGATCGGCTGCGCGCTGCATGTCGACGATTTCCTGCTGCTGCGCCCTGATCTCTTCGAGCTGCTGGGCGATGCCAGACAAGTGCCCGGCTTGGCCATCCTGATTGGCCAGGAACTGCAGGAAGACCTCCTTGGCCAGCATGTTGAGGTTCCGCGCCGGGGAACGCTCCAGGGCCTCGAACGCCCTCTCTGAATCCTGCGCCGAGAGCTTGAACTGAACGAGTCGGGACATGCACCTTCCTTTTTATCGGTATACCTGGAAAACCGCATGAAATATAGACTCATGCGCTGTTAGTACACCTAACCACGCCTCCAGTATACCCAACATATCCAATCACGACAACGCTTTACACCTGGCACCTGTGGTGCGTATGGTGTGTAGAACCCTGGCGCGCCAGGGTTGCGACCCGGCATCGCCGGGTCGCGGGCGTCTGAGGGCAGCGCGAAGCGCCGGGGAATGCAGCAAGGGCGCGAAAAGTGCGGGCCAGGTCGAGTGCCAGGCTCGTCTGGCGCGCTCGGTTTCCTCTGCGACGCTTAGATCAGGCACCGAGGCCAGTTCAGGGGCACCGGCTGTTCCAGCCCGCACCTTCATTGGTGCGGGCTGTGGCAAGCGAAGCGCGTCAGGCCGTAGGCGTCCCCCTGTGTGCAAGGCAGGTGCGCAGCGTGGGTATGTGCGCAAGCCGGGGCCCAGCGACGCCGTAGGGCGTCGCTGGGCAGGCTTGTGCATATATATCCATGCGGAGCCCTGGCTTGTGCACAGGCGGCTCAGGCGCGCCGGTCGATCTCGCTCATGTGGGCCAGGGGTCTGGGGCGTGGCCCTGGAACGCCCCAGCAGCGGCCTCCAGCACCTCACTGCCGGTCGTTTGGAGCACCCCCTTCGCCCTCCCCCGCGTGAGTTGCCTGGAAGGCCGCGCAGCGGTCGCCGAAGGCGATGAGCGATAGCGAAACCTGCAAGGGAACGACCCCCGAAGGGGGCACGCCCAGTCTTCCAGAGCATATTCCGAGCATTTCCAGAGCACTTTTCAGGACTGGACTCTAACTCATGGACTACAATCAGAGCGTTTTCTTAGCATTTCCAGAGCAAAAGTGATCGATACAGGCGAATCCACCTCGGCCCTCGGCCGTGTCCGCGCAGCTGTGGCCGGAGCCGTCGAACTGGGCCTGAAGAAGAAGGCCGCGATCCTGGCCAAGGCGCTGCACCAGATCAATGCGGCTAGACAGGATGGGTTCTCCCATGCCCAGATCCACGTGGCGATCACCTCCGGTGGTCTGGATCTGACGCCTGCCTACTACGAGAACCTGTACGCGCGCGAGATGCGCAAGCATCACGCGCGCCTGGCGGCCAGACCTCCAGTTTCGCAACCAGCGCCTGGGGGCCTGTCGCCACTGATTTTCGGAAAGCTGGAGAAAAGACCCGTCGAATTGAAAATGTCCGAATCGGATGCAACGGCAAAACCCGGTTTCACCTCGGCGTCTGATGAATTACGCCGCGCACGCGCTGTCAGCCGCCAGGATTTCAGCAAACTTATCAAACGCAAGAACAAACCATGAACATTGCACTCATCAATCTGTCCGGTAACGTCGGCAAGAGCACACTGGCCGTTCATCTTTTCGCAGCAATGCGGCCTGGCGCCAAAATCATTTCTGTCGAGTCGGTCAATTCCTCCGACGCCGATACGATTCAAGGCATCGAAGTCGAGGAAATCGAGGCCTCCAGCTTTCGAGAAATATTCCGTGAGCTGATGATGGCCGAAGGCGACGTGATTCTCGATGTGGGCGCGTCCAACGTCACCCGGTTCATGGCGGAAATGAAGAAATTCAAAAGCGCCGTTCACGAGATCGATTTGATCGTCGTGCCCGTGGTGCCCCAGGAAAAGCAGCAGCGCGACACGATCTCCACGCTGGAATGGCTCGCCGAGCGCGGGTTTGACCCCAAGCGCATTCGGGTCGTCTTCAACCAGTTCGCCAATGATGGCGTGTCCCTGGTCGACGCCTACAGCCAGATCTACGGCTACCTCGAATCCACCGGCAACCGGGCCGCCTACAAGCCCGAGGCCGTGGTCGTCAGCAACGAGCTGTACGACCGCGTGAAGGGTTCGGGCAAGACCATCCGCGAACTGGCCGAGGACAAGACCGATTGGCGCGCGAAGCGCACCGAGGCCCGCGCAGCGCGCGATCTTTCGGGCATGGAAGAGGCGGTGGACGGCCAGATGAACAAGGACCTGGCGCAAACCGCGCAGGAGAATCTGGCCGAAGTCTGGAAGATCATCGGCATCGGCAAGAAATGAACGCGCCGACCACCGCCCGCGACGCGGCCGTCAAGGTCTTGATGGCCGACTTCGCCGACCTGCTGGAGCGGCTGGAGCGGGCGCAGCGGGAACACGGCGAGTTGCAGGACACGCAGCGCCTGTGCCACACCGAGCTGGATGCGGATCTGGAGCAGCTGGGCGGCCTGGTGCAGGGCGTGCGCGCCGACCTGGCCAAGGCCGGCGAAGCCGGCCGCGGCATGGTGGCGGCCGCGCAGCGGCTGGAGAATGCCGCCGCCCGCATCGAGGCGGGTGCTGTCGGCGCCGCCCGGCGCCCGGGCGGCCCGCCGCCCAGGGCGGGCAGGCGTTTCGGCGGCCTGGCCGTGCTGCTCGTCGTGGTGTTGATCTGCGTCTCGGGATGGGCAGCCTACGCCACTACGCGCCTGGTGCAGCAGCGCACCGCCGTGCAGGTCGGCACTGCCACGCTGAAAGCGTGGCCCGCGCTCGATGCAGGCGCCAAGCGCGCGATCCAGGCGGCTGGCTCGCAGTAGCGGACTGGCGGGCCGCGCAAGCGCCCGTCAGTTCGTCGCCGCGGCCGCAGGACGCGGCGCGCGGTGACGGCCAGCGCAAGCGGCCGCCACCGCGCCGGCCGCCCGCCGGCCAGGGCGCGCCTGCCTTACTGCTCGTCCTGCAGCCGCCCGGTGCGCGCCATGTTCAGCAGCATCAGCAGATAGTGCGCGGTCAAAGGGCCGCGCCATTCCTGCTGCCAGTACTGCAGGAACCATGCGCGCTGCGCTTCGGGCAGTGCCCGAAGCTCGCGCCGCCCTCTCCGCCACTGCTCGGCCGCGCGATCCCTGTCGCGCCGGAACGCGCGCGTCCATTGCGTGCTGCGCTGGGCCATCACCTCTGCCGCGCTGGGCTGTTCGGCCGCGATCTGCTCGGCGAACAAGGGCAGCGCCTCGCGCTCGGCGCGCTGGCGGCGCGCCAGGGCCGACAGCTTGCGCGGCGTCACTTCATAGGGCCGGTAGGCCTCGAAACGGTGGAACCTCATGGCTTGCGGCTCGTTCCCTGGCGATCACGCAAAGAGCGCCGCCTGTCGCCCGTCATCGTGTGCCGCCGCGTGCTGGCTCCGCACGGCCCGCGCGGTCGTGGACTTCGGCGGATGCGCTTCGCGGTAGGCCTGGGCTTCTTCAAACTCGCACAGCACCACTTCACACAGTGGCGCCACGTCGTGCCAGTCGTTGCGGTAGAAACTGGTATCCACCCCGCAGCCGGCGGCCATTTCAATGCCGGTCTGCTCGTACAACTCGCTGATGGCATCGCTTCGCGTGACGGTGTAGTGCGGCGCGCCGCTGAGGCGAAAGGGTGCGCTGCTCTGGGGAACGATGAAAGCGCCCCGCCCGGCCATGTCGGCGGCCATGTCCATCACGTGATATTCAAAGCTCGCGCCGGTGTAGCGCGCGCCCTGCCGGGCCGAGCGCGCGGCACTGCGCCCGAATGGCGGGTTTGATATGGCGAGGTCGAACCATCCAAGATCAGGCAGCGCGAACACGTCGCCGCAGATCCATTGCGCCTGCGGCAGGATCTTGCGTCCGACTTCGACATAGGCCGGGTTCACCTCCACGCAAACCATCTCCCCCGCACGGCCATCGAGGTCCAGCCAGAAGCCCAGGCCGCCGATGCCCGCGCACAGATCGATCACGCGCCGCCCGCCGCCCGCATCGATGGCGAAGTCGCGGGCCAGTCCGCTCGGCGTGAAGTGCGCGCCGATCGCGCCGTTCATGTGCTCCGCGCCTTCGTGCCAGTTCTCCAGCACGAAGATTTTCTCGTCGATGGACAGCGCATCCTTCTGCAGAATCTTGCAGGCCTCGGCATGCGCCTTGCGCTGGGCTTTCGTCAGTTTGGCCATAATCTTGCCTCTGCATGCTGTCTTAACATGCCTGTATTTTAACCTGTTATACACCTGATAATGCACCTTTTAATGTGCCAGTGTGTAACGGTATTGGGTATGGGCGAAGCCCATGTCACCGGTCAATCGCGCACGTGCCCAGCGCCCAGGGCGCAGCGCCCATTCGCGCCCCAAGCTGGCCCAGGGCGCGGCCTCGTTGGTCGTCGCTGAGGGCTCCCGAAGCCGTCGCACGCCACCGCCGCCCGAGCGCGTGGCGCGGCCTTGGCTGGCACACAACCTGCCTCGCGCCCTGATGAACAAGATGCCCGCCGGATCACCTGCAGGCGCATGTCCTGGGCGCAGCATTCGCCCGCGTTTCTCATCGAGAAACGCGCTCGTCTTGTGGGTGTCCGGCGCCTGTGGCGCCGCTGGCCAGGTTCTCGGCGCGCAGCGCGGCACGCCAGCCGCATTCCCCAGGCCTGGGCGGCCTGGGTGTGGTGCCGGTAGCGGCTATTCCTTCGTCTCGATGAGCCACCACGTGGAACGCGGCAAGGCGCGGCCCGTGATGGGGTGGATGTCGGTGAGGTCGGCGCAGGCCGACCAGCCCGGGGGCGGACGGTAGCCGCGCACATCGCCCTCGCCGTGCCACCGGCGAGCGCGCACCGTGCCGGGTGCATAGGTCGCCGCCATGCGTGGGCGGTCCGTGCCGTTCATCGTCCACCCCCGCAACCCTGCACGCCATGCAGGGCGTCCAGAATGGAATGCAGCCGCTGTGCCAGTTCACCCCGGCTGCGCCGATCTGCTGCCGTCATCGTCCCGCCCTGGTGGGCAAGAACGTTGGTCAGGATCGCGTGCGCGTCCCCTGCCGCGTCGATCAGTTCGACCAGGGCGCCGGCACCGGTGGCGACCTGCGCGGCGGCATCCAGCATGGGCGCATCCACAAGGCTTTCGCCTTGCTGCTCGCCCGCGTGGATGCGCTTCAAGGCCTGAAGCGTGTTCATCCTGCCGCCTCCTGGGTCTCTGCGGCCTGGGGCGGCTGCACGATCTTGGCATCTGTGAGGAATACGGACACCAGGGAGCCGCCGCGCACCACCGTGCGCACGCGATGGCGTCCATGCTCCTTCGATTCGGTCCGGTCTTGCAGTTCGGGCCTGAAGAATCCGGCCTGCCGCGCGCCCTGGCCGGCCTCGCGCGTGCCCTTGTAGTCGGCATGGGTGCGCTTCCATTCGGCCTGGGTCATCTCCACGGCGCCGGGATGCGGGTAGTTGGCCAATGGCGGTTTCTTCGTGATGGCCCGCACGGCGGCGGCCCGCTCCGCGCTCGGCGCCTTGTAGTCGCGCACCTCCTCGATGCCCTTCACTCGGACAAAGCGGCAATCCGTCGTCACGCTGACGATGCGGCCCTCCTTGCGGTTGACGCGGACCACGTTCAGCCATTCGCCGCGCACCTGCACCTGTCCGCCCGGCTGAATGTCGAACTGATCGGCCGCGATGCCGCCATCCTCGGCGAGCATGGCGCGCTCGTAGGCGAGGCGGTTTTCGTAATGGGCGATCCAGCGCCGGGAATGCTCCAGGCCTCGGGCGTAGAGCCGGATCGCCGCGGCGGCCACGTCCTCCACGTTCCACGGGTTTTCGGAGCGCGTCAACAGGGTATAGGCTGAGGTGCCCCATTGCTCCCCGCGTTCCTTCACCGAGAAATAACCGCGGTCGGCCAGCGTCTTCGCTCTTTCAAGGTCGAGACCTTCGGCGGCCCACAGCTGGCCCAGTTCCTGCGCCTCGGCCTCGTTCTTCCTGGCCTTGCGCAGGTCGGCCTCGATGCCCTTGATGCGGCGATGCCGCACGTCCGGGCGCTCCTTGTACTGCGCGTGCTGCTTCGCCGCTGCGGCCCGGCGCTCCCAGTATTCGCTCGTGTCCCACAGCTTCACCGCCTTTCGGATGCCGTCACCGATGCGCTGCGCATCCTTGCGCGCCCTGCGCTCGCTGTGGTGCCCGACGAGGATCGGCTGGCCAAAGGGGATGCCATCCGAAATGCTCTTGACCTTGGCGCGCACCGCGTCGGCCTCCTGGCTGCGGCGCTCGCTGTAGCCGTCGAAGCGGTCGGCCCGGTCCTCGGCGCGCTCCATGAGCGTGCGGTCTTCGTCGTCCACCTCGCCGCACCATTTCAGCATCAGGTTTTCGCGGGCCGGCGTCCACATCGGGGCCACGAAAAGCTCCTGGCGGGGTGCCCACGAAAACCCCGCGTCCTTGGCGCGCTGATAATCCTCCTTGGACAGTCGCGCGAACGGGTAGAACCGAAGTTTGTTGTCTTCCGGGCTGTAGGTGGCCGTCCCGAGGTAATCCGGCGCCTGCGCCTGGGCGTCCGTCTCGGGTGCATCGATCGCGCATTGTTCAGGTGAAGCCATGATGATTTTCCTTATGACCGGCACCGCTTGATTGCTGCACCGTACCTGTATTTTAACCTGTTATACACCTGATAATGCACCTTTTAATGTGCCAGTGTGTAACGGTATTGGGTATGGGCGAAGCCCATGTCACCGGTCAATCGCGCACGTGCCCAGCGCCCAGGGCGCAGCGCCCATTCGCGCCCCAAGCTGGCCCAGGGCGCGGCCTCGTTGGTCGTCGCTGAGGGCTCCCGAAGCCGTCGCACGCCACCGCCGCCCGAGCGCGTGGCGCGGCCTTGGCTGGCACACAACCTGCCTCGCGCCCTGATGAACAGATTCGGCCTTGGATCACCTGCAGGTGCAGGTCCAGGGCGCAGCGCCTCCTGGCGTTTCTCCCCGAGAAACGCCCTCCCCTTGGTGGATCTCGGCGCCTGCGGCGCCGCTGGCCAGGCACTCCGCGCGCAGCGTGGCACGCTCCAGGCTGCTGGCCCACGGCCAGTAGCCTTCACCCCAGGGGGTCAGCCCAGCGGCTGGGGGATGTGCCGCAGGCACTTCCCCCAATGAGCGTTGCGCAGGCGGCCTGGAGCAGTGCCGCGCAGCGGCAATCCGAAGGATCGAGCCGAATAGGCGAGCTGCGGAAAGCGCCCGAAGGGCGCGCGGGCGTCCGGTGACCGCGCAGCGGGCAGCGCCCAGCGTTCAGGGGTTTGCTGGGCTGCGTGCTTCAGCCGCAGGATTTCAACGGTGCGCGCGGCATCCAGCGCGCGATAGAACACGATGTAGTTTCGATGCACCACGAGTTCGCGCACGCCGGCCGGCAATCCTGGCCGGCCAGGACGGCCCAGTGAAGGATGGTCGGCCAGCGGCAGCGTCTTGTTGCGCAGTTCCAGCCCGAAGGTGCGCGCCCGCAGTGGGTTGTCCTTGGCGATGTAGCGCACGATGGCACGCAAGTCCTCGCGCGCTTTCGGCCGCCATTCAATGCGGTACGGTGTCTGAACAGTAGTCATGGGCAGCGCTCAAGGGCCCTTTCGCTTGGGCAGCTTGGCGCTTCCGGTCATCTCGGCAATGTCGGCATCCATCTCGGCCATCACGTCATCATGAGAGATATTCGGGCGCGGGTCGTCAATCGCGTCCTGCACCTCGGCGGCCAGCCACTGGTTGTAGGCGGCGGCCTGGTGCGCCTTGCGCAGCGCCTCGGCCCGGCCGCGGTTGCCAGGTGTCTCGTCTTTCTCGTCCGGGTTCCACGCGCTGGCGTCGAACTGCCCGACCGTGATGCCAATGTCGCGCAGCACGTTCAACGCGGCCAGAGGGTTTCCGAAGCGGCGCGGCTCGTTGCTGCGAGCCTTGGCGAGCAGCGCGGCAGCGCCGCTGCGCGTGGCGATCTCGACAAGGAACGCGCCGCCCAGGCCCTTGAGGGTCACGCCGGCGACGCCGCCGGCATGGGTGGCCGCGCGCAACTGCTCGATGGTCATGCTTTGCATGGTCGGCTCCTTATGTGTTAGCAAACATTATCTAGTTCCATTGTGCAGGATTTCTAGATCACGTGCATTCACATAGCCCTTGAATACCTCGCAACGAAAGGAAGAGGTTCGGGCTCATTCAGTAATCGTACAGGTACGATTGCTGAATGAGAACAAAAAAAACCCGCCACTATGGACGGGGTAAGGCTTCAAAAAAACGCGCTTCGAAAACTCCGAAGCGCAGGACAAGTTTAAGGGCCACCTCCTGCCCGACCATCTGGCCAGGTGAAAACGAAATTCCCAGGGTGCTTCACGCGGCGCAGCCAGCCTTCATCCTGAAGGCGCCGGATGTATTCGGCGCCGCCCTCCCCGTGCATCGCCTGGGCGCATCCATCGCGGCCAGGCGCTCCAGGGCATAGCGCTCGCCCGTCTCTCCGAGCCGCACCTTGGCGAGCGTGCGGTCGGCGAAGCTCGCGCCGCTGGGCGACAGCCACAGCATGCGCGCGCTGGAGCGGCCCCGGTACTGCGCGTTCCCGGCCTTGTAGATGGTGCCCACGTGGCCACGCTTGACCAGTTCGCCGCACTCGTCGCGCCGTTCGATGGGATCGCAGTACGCCACGATTCCCCGCACTTCAGGCAGCGCCTGCCGCAGCAGCCGTCGCATCCTGGCCAGCGCCCAGGTCTCGGCGTTCGCGGCCAGGCTGTCGTCCAGCACGAACCGGCCCAGTTCGACGCCCTCATTGGGCGCGAGTGCCGGAAAGTAGCTGGGGATCACGCGCTGGTTCATCGGCACCGAAAACACGCCGACACCGGCCAATCGCTCACGCTGGAACGGCTCCTTCACGAACACGCCAGCACGAAACCGGGCCGCCGGGTAGGTTCCCGAGTAATGGTGCATCAAGACGAAGTGCTTGGCGTCGCCCTCCTCGATGGGCACCACGGTGCAGCGCGTGGGGTCGAAGGGTTCGCCGGCCGGCCGATAGGACGCCCGGCGTCGATGCCAGCGCTGGCCGAACAGGGCCAGCTGCTCGATCAGCAGATTGGTGGAAGGTGGGTTCATGCTGGCCTCACCTCACGTCCACCGCGCCGGCCGGGAGGCCGGCGCGCGCGTCCAGTGCGTTGTCGTCGGCCTGCAGCTGCTGGGCGAGCCGGATGAAGCGGCGCCGCTGGCCACGGATCACGGTGAAGTCATCGCCGACCACGCCATTGAGCCGCGCCCAGTGATTCCAGGCGAAGCTGCGGCCCAGGCCCACGGTCGTCTTCGTGCTCGGAAAGCTCGGTGCATCGCGCACCATCTCTTCCCAGCTGCTGCCGAAGTCCACTTCATCGAATCGGCTGTGCCGGCCCGTGAGCGCACGCCGCTCCAGTCCAAGGGATTCATCGAGGAGCCCGGGATGGTGTCCGGCCAGCCAGAACAATTCCCACGGTCTGGAAGCCGGGCAGAAGTAGCACGCGGACTTGATCGGCACCATGTCCGGCCCCAGGTCGGCGGCGATAGCGCGCACGCAATCGACGCGCGTCCAGCCGATGAGCTGCAGCGGGTAGACGAAATCGAATGGCCCATCGGCGCGGGCGGCGGCAAAGATGCGCCCGCCCGGCGCCGGTCGGCCCGGCCGCAGTCGTAGCCGATCAGCTTCACGATCCGCTGGCCCTGCGCCCGCGAGCGCAGCCAGAGCGGATGCGGCGGGCGGCGGTTCGGCCCGCGCGTGACGCCCATCAGGTGCTGGTCCTGCGGCACGTGCTTCCAGCGGATGCTGCAAGACTTCATCCCGAAGGCGAGCGATGGCAAGGTTTCGTTCGTCCAGCAGTTGCCGTACAGGTCGGTGTACGGGGTTTGCGGCTGGGTGCGAACGCGGCACAGTTCGATAGGCGGCCAGTCCCACGCATGCAGGATCTTCTGCATGCGCTCGATGTGGACCAGAGTTTCAGGCTTCTCGCCGCCCGTGTCGGCGAACGTGATCGCATCGGGCCGCAGGCCTGCCGCACGCAAGGCCAGCAGCATCGCCGTGGAGTCCACCCCGGCACCGAAGCAAACCACGATCAGCTTGCCCAGGAGCGCGGCACGCAAGGTGCCGCGCTGGCATGTATTGATTAGACAAGGCATGGCATTCGCCGCGCTCGGGAGCCGAGAAAGGGCCGCAGCGTCATGCTGCGGCCACCTCCATCAGCCCTCGACGCCCTCCGGCAGGGCATCGGCCTCATGCTGGTCTTCGTCTTCCTCATGGGCCTCGTCCTGCTCCACTACCTCCGTGCTTTGCGGATACGGGCGCAGCGTGGATGGCAACCAGCGTCGGCCATCCAGCAGCGCGGCCGTGGCGGCGATGGCCTCGCCCTTCTTCATCTTCTCGATGGGCTTGGCCGCGTCGGCACCGCAGGCCTCCGTGACGGCCTCGATCATCTTGGCCTTCGGAACGTGGCACAGGTAGCGCTCGTTCGTCGGCATCCACCAGTCGGCCATGTTCAAGCCCAATGTCGATTCGATCAGCTGGGCCATGTCGTAGCCGTGCCCGACCTTGCGGTTCGGCTCGCCGGAGAACACCTCATAGGAGTGAGCGATGAACACAGACAGCAGTTGCATCAGTTCGCCAAGCTCCATCGCCATCAGCGCTGCGAACAGGGTTGGCCCGTGCGCGGGAAGCTTGCCGATCCAGCCGGCCGCGTGCTCGAATGCATCCGCTGCCTTGCTGCCGCCGAATTCGCTGGCTTGGTTTCCGATCTGGTGCATGTTGTCGTTGAAGCGCACCTTCACCGGCGACGATTGCCACGGCTCCTTGTCGTTGACGATCAGGGTCATCAGCAGCGCGGCCAGGGCCACTTTCGGCTGCTGGGTCAGCGCGGCGCCGACAGCCGCCGAGCGATGCGCGGTCAGGTTCGCGCAAAGGGTTGCGCTGAACTCGGCCCGAACCTTCTTCGGTGCCTCGGCCATCCCGCCCGCCACGCCCTCGCCGCCTGCGGCCTGCTTGGCCTGCGGAACATCCTCGCGCCGCACCAGACCCTCTGCCAGGACAAGCTGGCCCGCGTTGTCGATGGTCAGCACCACGCCGGAAGTGGCTCGCTGCCTCGGCCCCCACTCGCGCAAAGCCGCCTCCATGTTGTCGCCCAGGTCGTCGAACGCTTCCCATTGCGCCTGAAGCGCCTGATATTCGGCCTCCTGCTCGTCGGTCCACTCGCCTTCCTCGTCGGTTTCTTCGTCGTAGGCGGTCAGGGCTTCCAGTTCGTCCATGCGCTTGCGCAGCGCATCGGCATCTGCGCTCACGCGGTCGATTTCTGCCTTTTCCTCGGTGGTGGGCTTGCGCCGCTTCGGTTCCAGCTTCCCGAAGGCGCTGCGCTCATGGTAGGGAAAGCTCATGCGCGCTTCGACCCACTTCCAGCCTGCGGCCCGGATTTCTTCGGCCTGGGCCTCCAGCTTTTCGAGGGCCAGCCTGTTGAGCAGCGCGCCGTCCTGGATGTAGAACGAGCCTTCCTCCCCCGTGAACAGGTCTGCCCGCACCGCGCCGCCGGCTTCCCGGTAGGCCTCCAGGCCGACGAAACGCGCGATGGCCGATGTACTGCTCACCTCGTCGTTCGTCAGCATCTGCGTGATGTAGTGCGCGGATCGCTGGTACGGCGAAAGCGTATTCCAGACACGCCGCTGTTCTTCATGGTCATCGGTCAGGGCAAGCGCCTGCAGCTGTCCCATTTCGATCTGGTCGGCCCGGTACATATCGAGGAATTCCGGCGCGAGGCGTGCCAGCTTCAACCGGCGCTCGACGGTCAGGGCCGAAAGGTTGTAGGCGGCCGCGATCTGGCCTGCCGTCTTCCCTTCATCCACCAGCCGCTTGAATGCTTCCAGCTGGTCGGCTGGATGCATGGGCTCCTGAGTGGCGTTCTCGACCAAGCTGACGCTCACGCCGCGCTCGGCATCGAACACGCGGCAGCGCACCGGCACATCAGCAGGCACGGCGGCGTGCTCTGCCAGGTAGTGCAGCGCTGCCAGCCGACGCCCACCGGCAACCACCCCGTGGTCGCCCTTGCTGCCCTTGATCTTCTCGGGGATCACCGCAAGCGGATTGAGAAGGCCGCCTTCGGCCATGATCGCTGCCGCCAGTTCCGGGATGGTGCTGGGATCGTGCTTCTTGCGCACGTTGTTGGGCGACAGGTGCAGGCGATTCAGGGGAATGTCGCGTTCCTCGCCGGACAGGATGGATACCAGCTTGCCGTCAATTTCAACAACCGCTGCGTCCTCGCCATTCAACACATTGGATTCTTCGTAAGCCATGATCGCTTCCTCCAATGCTCAGAACGGCAGTTCGTGGTCGGCGACCTTGACGGGGGCGCCCAGCAGTTGGATGCGCGCCCGGTTGTCGGACGCATTGCGGCGGCGGTAGCCGTGGATCGGCAGCGTCGGCGCTTCCTCCCACTCCTGCTCCGTGTACTGGCCCTTGCGAGTAACCGGCAGCAGGCAGATGTAGCCGTGGTAGTCCGGCGCGTTGCGGTGGTTCTTGTGCGATGCCGAGAAGAGCTTGCCGTAGTAGCGCGGGCCATCCTTGAAGCCCACCGTCAGCGCGCAATACAGCACGCCGGTTTCGCGGGCCGACTTGACGAATGCGGCCAGGGGCACGCGCAGCGCTGCATCGTCCAGCTGGATGGTTCCCGTCATCGCCGGCGCGTTGTCGGCACGGTCGGGCGATGGGCGCGACGTGAACAGCGCGCCGGTGAGCATGCTCACCACCGTGACTTCAAACTCGGGAGGCACCTGGGCCGGTGCCGCCGCAGCTTGCGCATGGTCGAAGTCGGACGGCTGGAAATCGGCCGTATCGCGGCCTGCCGCTTCGGCTGCTGCGGCGTTCACCGCATCCAGATCGGCAGGGCCTTGGTTGGGGGTAAGCTCGACGGATTGCGGAGCCAGGGGTTTCTTAGAAGCCATGATGATTTTCCTTATGACCGGCACCGCTTGATTGCTGCACCGTACCTGTATTTTAACCTGTTATACACCTGATAATGCACCTTTTAATGTGCCAGTGTGTAACGGTATTGGGTATGGGCGAAGCCCATGTCACCGGTCAATCGCGCACGTGCCCAGCGCCCAGGGCGCAGCGCCCATTCGCGCCCCAAGCTGGCCCAGGGCGCGGCCTCGTTGGTCGTCGCTGAGGGCTCCCGAAGCCGTCGCACGCCACCGCCGCCCGAGCGCGTGGCGCGGCCTTGGCTGGCACACAACCTGCCTCGCGCCCTGATGAACAGATTCGGCCTTGGATCACCTGCAGGTGCAGGTCCAGGGCGCAGCGCCTCCTGGCGTTTCTCCCCGAGAAACGCCCTCCCCTTGGTGGATCTCGGCGCCTGCGGCGCCGCTGGCCAGGCACTCCGCGCGCAGCGTGGCACGCTCCAGGCTGCTGGCCCACGGCCAGTAGCCTTCACCCCAGGGGGTCAGCCCAGCGGCTGGGGGATGTGCCGCAGGCACTTCCCCCAATGAGCGTTGCGCAGGCGGCCTGGAGCAGTGCCGCGCAGCGGCAATCCGAAGGATCGAGCCGAATAGGCGAGCTGCGGAAAGCGCCCGAAGGGCGCGCGGGCGTCCGGTGACCGCGCAGCGGGCAGCGCCCAGGGGTCAGGGCCGGCTCTCCCGAATGGAAGTTGAAAAGTATTCGTACAGGTACGAATACTCATGAGGGACGCTCCAGAACTGCTTTCATCAACCGCCTTCAGCCGAGCCGAAAGCACGCTCCATCTGCCGCTGGCGGCGCTGCTCCTGGGCGCGGTAGTAGCCTGCAGTTGTGCGTGGATCGGCTTGGCCCAGGTTGGCCTGAAGCACGTCGGGCGGCACTTCGGCTTCGGCCGCACGTGTCGCATGCGTGTGCCTCAGCCAATGCAGCGAAGCGTGACGTGCGTCTTCCCGTTCCTCATGTGACAGTGAGGATGCCCGCAGCGCAGCCCGTACAAACCGCTGGAAAGCCGGAGCGAGTGTTGAATAGCTGAGGTAGCCACGTTGCTTCCGCTCCTGCTCGTCTGGCCTCCTAACCAGCTGCCCTGCTTCCGGCGCATCCATCCCTGGAAGCTCTGGCGCTTTCAGGTGCGCAAGCAACGGCGTGTTCGGATGCGCAAGGTCGTAATCCAACCCACGCGCGCCGAAGTAGGCCCTTGTCGCCCTCATGGCCGATGCTGGCACAACCACGAAACGGTTGCGCGCGCCCTTGCCATGAACCCGAAGCCAATACCCTCCGTCCCGCTGCCGAATGTCCGCCTTGCGCCCGAACAGCAATTCTGTCGCGCGCAGGCCTGTGCCCTGGCCGAACTCCAGCAGCCAGCGCATGCGTGCAGCCGCCGCATCCGGCAGTTCCGGTACATGCGCATGCAGCACGGCCCAGGCCGTGGGCGTGAAAGCCCGCGACGCATCCAGCGACTCGTCCGGGTCATCGGGCAGTCGCAGATTCACCAGATCCCACGGATTGCGCGGCAGTTCGCCGGCGCGCGCGAGCCAGGCGAAAAAGGAGTTGATCACGGTCAGCGCATACCGCTGGCTGGTGATGCGCGGCTGCGATGCAAAAGGCGCCCATCCTTCGCGGAAGCGGGCGGCGCTGCGCCGGCTCATCCATTCCACGGGCACGGCCCGCAAGAATGCGATGTAGGCCGTGCAATCGTCCGGGCCAGCATCGCCCAAGGACTTGCGCCTCTCCGACACCAGCCAGACAAGGAAGCGCTGCGTTTCACGCCGATAAGCTCGGACGGTCTGCGCCGACTCGGTACGGGATGAGATCCACTGCTCGATCAACTGGTGCGCGTTCTCGGCCAGGTCGCGCGCTTCCGTCGAAGCGGCCCAGGTCGGTGCGGCCGGCCAGCCGACCAATGCGCCGACCTGAGCTGCAAGCTGTCCGGCTTTGACCGGACCGTAGCCCGGCAGGCCTCGCCACCATCGTCCACCCAGAACGATGGCGGTGCGCAATTCGCCCATCAAGTGGAAGCCGGCACGCTTCAGTCGCACGGCCAGGTCTTCGGGGAACCAGGCCGCAACGGAATCGCCGAGAGAGGGCGGCTCGACAGCGTGAGCCTCCAGCTGCTGCAGCAGTTCCATCCTCGCACGTCGCAGCCGTTCGATCTGCTTTGTCTTGCGGTCGGTGCCGAGGGGGCCGTTCTCGGCCTCGTAGATCTCGCGCAACTCTTCAAAGGAAAACCCGTCATAGCCATTGGATTCCGCCCATTCTTCGAGGGAAACGGGCTTTGCCAGCGCTTGGACCGGCAGCTGTTGCACGCGCAGCAGCCGCCAGCGCGGGCCGAGGCCCGCGCGTCGCGCGACGGCGGCGGCCATGTCCACGGCCGCGCGATGCACGGCGACGGCCGAATCCTCCGAGCAGTCCAGATAGCGCCGAGCCGAGCTGGCCACCGGAAATCCTTCGGCCACGGAACGCAGGTGGGCCAGCACGTCGCGCGTCAGGCGCAGCGGGGAAGCCGGCAGCTTCTTGGGATCAGGCATCTTTTCTCCCCGAGAAATCATTCGCTCGCACGCCAGCGCTCCAAGGCGGCCATGACATCCGGGTTGATACCGGCCCTAGGCACCGTGTCAACGCGGTCCACCAGCATCTGCGCCCACAGGCCAGCCATGGTGTTGGCATCGGGATGCATGCGACGCTCCAGGCCCTCGGGCGGGTGGGCTTCCATGCATCGGGTGAGGGCGGCGTCGATGGCCCGAAAGCTCAAGCTGTTGTCCATGGATAGGCTCCATTTCTCTCCGAGAAAACACGCACGGCATGAAGGGCAGGGCGGTCGCTCCTCGAAGACAAGCGCTTCGCACTCCAAAAACTCTTTGCCCATCAACGGCTTAGGCGCATCGTATCTTCGGACACCGAAAAGGGCAACGAAATAGCATGCAGTGATAAGTACAGTTATCACTGTACTATTTTAGCTCTTGCAATGTAGCTACACGATATATATACTATTGCCCTGAGCTGAACCGTCCGCTCACCGTGGCCTGGGGTATCAGGCCTCAAGGAACTGCCATGCAAGACGTGACGCGCGCGCCGACAGCTGACGAACAAGGCGGCATGGACTGGTGGAATGCCCAGTCGGAGCAGTTGCGCAGCTACTGGCTCAAAGAAGTCGGCAGCACCACCGCCTCGGCGGCCGATGCCTGGCTGAAATTCAAGGCTGCGCGCGACCTGTCCGAGAAACTGTATGGCCAGCGGCCATTGCGCATGCATAGCGGCCTTGAATTCGTGGGATTCGAGTTCTCCCTGGGCGTGTTCCCCGGCGATGACGGCTGGCTTGGCGTCAGGGTCGTTGCGGAGCCGCCGGCCACTGGATACAAGGAGGGTTGCACGCTGGGAAGCGAGAGTACGTCGCTCCTGCGCTTTGGCGTCAATGCTCAGATCGGATCGACGACGCTGGAGTGGTTCGCGCAGAACGAACACGTGCCGCTCTACTGGGAAGGCTTCAAGCTGGTCCTGCAGCCGCACCAGTGCGAGCAGCTGCGCGCCTGGTTGCCGCGGCTGGGCCGCACAGCCGTGCTGGCACAAAGCCTGTCCACCGCCGTGAAACGCAGCATTGGCGAGGACGTTCCCACCTTGCACTACGTCGGTGGCTTCGTCGCGGACCTGGCCGCGCGAGTGATGCTCGACGGCCAGGCGACCGCCGACGCCATCTCAGCGCAGCTTGCGGAACATTGGGCCGCGAAGGAGAAGGGCCTGCAGGCGGCGCTGCAAGGCCCGGAAGTCACAGCCCTGCTGGAAACGGCACGGTTCACGGAAAAACAAAGGAGCGCATCATGAACGCTGATCCAATCAAGACCGCCCGTCTGTTCAGCAGCGGCGGAAGCCAAGCTGTGCGCCTGCCGGCCGAGTTTCGCTTCGAGGGCACCGAGGTCCTGATCCGGCGCGATGCCCGCTCGGGTGATGTCGTGCTGTCCCCGGTCAAGGCCGTCAGTTGGGCGGCATTCGCGGCGCTGCGCGAGCAGCTGGCCGAAGAGCTGGCTGCAGAAGGCCTGGAGGACTATCTCAAGAACCGCCAGCAGCCGATGGATGGCCCTCGCGACCCCTACGCGGACTGGATCGAGCCGCACAGAACAGGTGAGGGCGCCGCGTGAGCGCGGTCTACATGCTGGACACCAATGCCAGCAGCGCTGCCATCCGCGGTGACGCGGCAATCAATGAAAAGCTGCTCGCGCTGCCGCCGGATGCCTGGTGCATTTCGACGATCACGATGGCCGAGCACGTCTACGGGTTAGCCAAGAAGCCACAAGCCGTGCGGCTGGCCCAGCTGGTTCACGCCTTCCTCAACCTGGCGAACGTGCTCACGTGGGACCGCGAGGCCGCGGAGGTGCTGGGCCCGGTGCGTGCCGAGTTGGAGCGCATCGGCCGACCGATCGGCGCCTACGACACCCTGATCGCTGCGCATGCGCTGTCGCGCGGGCTGGTCCTCGTCACGGCAAACGTGGGCGAGTTTCAAAGGGTGGATGGCCTGCGCATCGAAAACTGGCAGGCACTGGAAAAGCACTGAAGAGAAAGAAGGGACGGCATGAGTGACCTGCTCGCACGCTTTCAAGCGCAGACACGCCGCAAGGCCGATTCCGACCTGATCCGTCGCTGGGAGTGGGACGCCAGGTATCACGGCGACAAGAACATCAAGATCCAGGCGTCGAATGCGAAGCGCTCGGCCACGCAGATGCAGAAGATCAAGGAGCAGTTCAGCAACTTGAAGCCTGAGCACGAACTGGCGATCAATGCGGCCGCCAGCGCCCTGCGCGCCATGGCCGAGGAGCTGACGTTGCTAGCGGCGTGGGCCAAGGACTATCAAGTGTTTTGCGCTGCCGCGTGGAAGAAGGAAGAGGACGCCCGGCTGGAGGCACTGGCACAAGAGCGCTGGGGCGATGACCAGCAAGCCCTACAGTTCGAGATTGACCTGATCGGAGAGCTGGCAACCAAGGACGGGCAGCATGCCTTTGCCAGCTGGTGCCACTCGGCGGGCAAGTACAAGCACTGCCAACTTGATCAGATCAGCTGCCATGTTGATCAACTGAAGAAGGGGGAAACACCGCGAAAGCGGGCGGCCCTCACCGTTCAGCAGGGCATGGACCGGCCATCACCGAATATGTGGAATGGCATGTACGGCCCGACCGTGATCGGCAGCTGGCCGGACTACGAAGCCTACGTGGCCTATCGCAAAGAGGTTGCCAGGACATCCGCGCGCATTTTCGAGCACATCGGAAGGCATTCCTGAAAGGGTACGTCAAAGCGAACTGCCGAAAGCTGCCCAAAATTTCTCCCCGAGAAATTCCAGGAAGCGAGATCAAGTTTGAGGGCTTGACAATTGTTAGTAACGTTACTAACATTGGCGCAGATGGATATTCCACCTGCCCAGGCCCGGGGATCGGGTTCAAGGAGACGACGGCCATGCACCTCAATCCCATCGACCTCGCACGCGATGACGCACTCTCCGAGCGCGGACTTCCGCCCATCGCCTATGCCGACAACCCGAAGGGCGTCTACGGCACGTCGCCGGTGATCGCCGTCAAGCGCGGCGAGCCCGGCTACTACCCGATCCACACACGGCTGACAGCTGACGAACTCAATGCCGCCGAAGGCGTCACATCCGCGCAGCGCGAAGCCATGCTGACCGGCTCCATGTTCGGCTGGCACCTGCAGGGAGCCAACCCGAAATTCCACGAGCAGCTGATGACGCGAAAGCATCACCAGCAGGGGAGAGAGCGATGCACCCCTGGTTCGTGACTTACACAACCGGCCCGCTGGATGTGCGCAAGACCTTCGAGGTGGACGCGGACACCAAGGCCGACGCGATCGTCCTCGGCGATACCCTGGCCGCCGCCTGGCTGCGGCTGCACGGATTGGTGCCGGGCGATCTCCGCGGCGACCCGGCGGACGGCAGCGAGAGCGCGGCGGCCCGGTTGTCGTACTGCCAGCCGGCACCGCCGGCGTGGGTGGGCATTTTCGGACGCCGCGCCGATGATGGGCACCACACCCGCGTGACCACGGCGCCGATGGTCTCGGCCATCCTCGACCACCACGGAGCGGTGCCGGCACCCTGGAACGCCACCGACGAACTGCCCTGGCGGATCGACCTGCGCAACCATTCGCCCAGCGGCCTGGAATGGGGGTACATGGGCTCGGGCCCGGCGCAGCTGGCCATCGCCGCATGCGCCTTCGCACTCGGCGACGAGCGCGCCGAAACGGTCTACCAGGCCGTCAAGGATCGACTCTTTGCCGGCCTCCAGACCCCCGAGTGGGTGGTAACGGTCGGCCGGCTGCGCGAGCTGGCCGATGAGATCGAGCAGGCTGCCCGGGAGCATGAGAAAGGGGTTCGCCATGCATGAAGGCCAGCCGCCCGTCCGGTTCGTGACCCTGCGCATCAGTGCGACCATCGCAAACGAGTACGCCAACCGCTGTCCCGAATGGCTGTCCGAAGAACTGGACGAGGGCCGCAGGCGCGTGCCGCTGGATCTGGCGCAGCAGATTTTGCTGGACGCCGAATACAACAGCGACCGCAGGGCACAGGACGTGGGCGAGTACGGCATGCCGCTGCCCATCTTCAATGCCTACAGGGCGCTGGCCAGGCAAACGCGCGCCGCCATCGCCGCCGAGAACAGCGGCACCACATGAGCCGCTGTCGGCCGACGCTGCGCATTTCATTGGAAGGAAGGACCATGGCACAACCGATCACAACCGTCACCGCCCGCGAGTTCGTGCACAACGTCAGCGCGTCAAAGCGCGTGGCGAGCGAGGGTGGCACGGTCATCATCACCGATCGCGGTGAACCCGCACTCGCGCTCATCCCGATCGCCGAGTACCGGCGCCTGACCAAAACCGACAGGAACCCGGTGGAGTTGCTGCGCCAGAACGAGGCCGACGATTTCGACATCCAGCCGATCCGCATCGACGCCAGGGAACTGGACGCATGACGGCGACCACGGGGTCGGGCAACGCCCGGATCGCGCGCACGGCCGGTCCAAACAACATTGGCACCTTCGACGGTCAGGAAAAACCATGCTGATTCTGGACACCAATGTCTTGTCCGAGATCCGAAAGAGTACCTGCCATCCCAGCGTGGAAGCCTGGATGGAAGCGCAGGCCATGGACCAGCTGTACATCACCTCCATCACGGTGCTGGAGATCCAGCGCGGCATCAGCCACCTGGCACAGCGTGGGGACGAGTCACAGGCGGCGGTACTGGCGCGCTGGCTCGATGCCATGGTGCTGCCAGCCTTCAACAGCCGCATCCTGCCTGTGGACCACGCAATCGCCAGGCGCGCGGCAAAGCTGACCCAGGCGGACAGCCGGGACTACCGCGATGCGCTGATGGCCGCTACCGGCCTGGTTCACGGCGCTGCGCTGGTCACGCGCAACATCAAGCACTTCGAGGACTCGGGAGTGCTGCTCATCAATCCCTGGGAATTTCTCGCCGAGAAATCGAGAGTCCCCCGCACGTGAAAGAACAACCATGCAAAGCCTTGGCATCAACAGCGAGAGCATCGACTACGAAGTGGCCCTGGAAAACCTGGGCCAGCGCCTGCAGCCCTTCATCATGGCCCTCCAGCACGAGCGCGAGAAGGCCCAGCCCTCGGCCGCGCTGATCGCCTATTGCGAGGCCCAAATGGCCGCCATCTCCAATCTGCAAGAGGATCTGAGGGTCAACGACCATGAGACCATCGCGCGCATCCTGAACCCTCAAGACAGCGTTTTCGGAATGCGCACCCCGCAGGAATCCGCGCGCCCATGACCGGGGAAGGGTACAAGCCGCTCACCGACGAATCGGTGGCGGCCATCACCAGCAGCTACTTCGCGCAGCGTGCGGCGCGGTCCTCGGCACAGGATCAACCCCGTGTCGTGCTGGTGGGTGGCCAGCCCGGCGCAGGCAAAAGTGCAGGGGGCGAGCTTGTGCGCGACGAACTCAAGGCGCAGGGTGGCTTCGTCCACGTGGATGCGGATCGCATGCGCGAGCGCATCCCCCTCGGCACCGCCAGACTGCCATCCAGCGAGACCCAAGCGGACGCCGGCCGGCTTGCGAACGCCCTCCGGCTCATGGCGATCGAGGCGCGGCGCAACATCGTGGAGGAGGGCACCTTCCGCAACCCACAGTCGGTCCAGCGCTTCGTGGACCGGCTGCAGGAGCAAGGCTACAAGGTGGAGATGGTGGTAGTAGCCACCAGCAGGGAAGAAAGCCTGCTCGGCATCTATCAACGCCACGAACGCCAGCACCAGGTGGGCAACCCGAACCCGCGCTTCGTCACAGAGGACTACCACGATGCGGCGATGCAAGGGTTCAGTGCTACGGTGAGCCAGCTGGCCCATCAGCTGGATCGGCTGCGCATCATCAACCGCGGCGGCCAGCTGCTCTACGACAGTCAGCGTCAACCCCGCGACGATGCGACCATGGCCCTGCAGGCCGCCCGGGAGATACCCGCCGAGCGACGGACCATGCTGGCCGATGGCTGGGCGGCTGTGGCAGCTGCTGCCCGCGAACGCGGCGCAAATCCCCAGTACCTTGATGCGATAGGCGGACACGCGAGGCGGGTCGCTGCGAGTGCGCAGTTGCAAGGGGACAGGGGCGCCAGGATCACGCCCTACACACGCGGAAAAGAGCAGGCCCTTTCCCGAGGTGCCAGCCCTGCCGGGCCATTCACCAGCCTAGCGGCCACGCCGCAGGCGAGCAAGCCTCCTGCGCGCAGCCGCTGAAAACATCACGCGGCCAAGCGGTGTTCGTAGTACGGCCGCGCCTTGTCATCGAGCAGCGCATCCAAGGCGTCCAGCGTGCGCCCCTGCGGCGTCAGCCAGGCTTCAACGTTCTCGGGCCGCAGCTGCACGATGCAGCGGTCATGCCCGGCCGCGGCCACTTCGGGCGGCGGATCATCCGTCACGGCCGCGAACGACCACAGGTCGGGCTCGTCGGAGCCCGCCGGCGGCGTCCAGTGCGAAAACAGGCAGGCGATGTACATCTCCTGCGGTGGACTGGGCTCGAACCGGAGCACGATGTTTTCTGGCGCCTCGCCAGCGCGCAGCGCCCGGCCTTCGGCCGCGTGCCGGGCCACGTTCTCGAAGAACGTGGTCACGAGCATGAGTGCGTGCGTCTGCCCGAACTGCTGCTTCCAGAACCCGCGCAGGTTGTCCCGGCGCGCGTTGTATGTCCCGGGGTACTTCCTGTCGTAGAGGGTCGGCTTGCCGGCCGGCCGGCACCCGTAGCGCATGGGCCAGATCACCGGCTCGCCGCCCTCGATCACCAGCACCGGCGCCCACCAGCCGGGGAAAATCCGCGTATCGCTTTCGCTCAGTTCGGGTCGCTTCAGCCTCGTCAGGCGCGCGAGCGCCTGGTCGATCTTGGCGGTGGCGATGCGCTGGTCTTCCTGGGCCTTCTTCGTCACCTTGGTCTGCAGGGCGCGCTCGGCGTCGGCTAGGCGCTTGCGCTGCGCGAACAGATCCTGCTCCAGCGCGGACACCTGGCTCGCGTCGAATTCCGCAATCAGCGCATGGATCTCGCGCTCCTCGGGCGAGTGGGGATGCGTGAACTGCGCATCCATCACCCTGGGCGTACGCATGGGCGGCTTGGGCTGCTGCCTGCGCCGCCAGTACAGATCGAAGAACGCCTTGAGCGCCAGGGCGGGACCTCGGGAACAGGCGACGGAACGCGGCGTAGTCCGCGCGCACGGCGGCCGAGTAGCACATGGAGCGATCCTTTCCCTGAAAATCTTGACAGCAGTCTAGGGGAGGCTGGTGCATAGCGCCCGAAGCGTCGGATTTATACTGTACGTATGCACAGTGCAATCCAATGTTTTAACGTCCCAGTGCCGCTGGCCAGCAGCGGCCTGGTGCTGCCATTGGCCAATGCCAGCGTGCATGCCGGCTTCCCCTCGCCGGCGGACGATTACTTGGTCAAGCGGATCGACCTCAACGAAATCCTCGTCACCCATCCCCAGGCTACCTTTCTTTTCCGTGTTGCCGGGGACTCCATGCAGGACCTGGGCATCTTCGACGGCGATCTGTTGCTGGTGAACCGAGCCCTCAAACCCTGCCACGGCAACATCGTGGTGGCCGTGGTGGACGGTGAATACGCCGTCAAGCAACTGTACCTTCGCGCCGGCCGGCTCAAGCTCAAGGCAGGCAACCCGACGTACCCGGAAATCGTGCCTACGGAAGGGCAGACGATCGAGGTTTGGGGCGTGGCCACCAGCTGCATCAAGCGGTTCCAGTGATGCACCATGCTGGCACTCCTCGATGGCAACAATTTCTACGTGAGCTGCGAGCGCGTTTTCCGGCCGAGCCTGCAGGGCCGGCCGGTGGTCGTGCTCAGCAACAATGACGGTTGCGCGATCAGCCGCAGCAACGAAGCCAAGGCGCTGGGCATCAAGATGGCCCAGCCGCACCATGAATTCCGCCATCTCGAAGACCGCGCCGGCCTGGTCAGCCTGAGCGCCAATTTCACCCTGTACGGCGATATGTCGGACAGGATGATGAGCTTGGCCGCAGGCCTCGGGCCCGGCCAGGAGATCTACAGCATCGATGAGTGCTTCGTGGATCTTCACGGCGTGCGTGGCAACCTGGCCGAGCGCGCGCATGCCATCCGCGCTCGCATCCACCGTTGGATCGGTATTCCGACGTGCATCGGCATAGCGCCCACGAAAACCTTGGCCAAGTTGGCCAACCACATCGCCAAGTGCGCAGAAAGGAAAGCCGGCAGCTACCCTGCGCAGCACGCGCAGGTATGCCACCTGGGTGCGCTGCCGCAGGCCGACGTGGACCTGCTGCTCGCCATCACTGACGTGGGCGACGTGTGGGGAGTTGGGCCGCGTATCGGCGCACAACTGCGCGACGCCGGCGTGGCCACCGCGCAGGATTTGGCGCGGCTCGACCCGGCTTCGGTGCGCCGCCGCTGGTCGGTGGTGCTCGAACGCACCGTTCGCGAGTTGCAAGGCATGCCCTGCATCGATCTGGAAGAGGCTCCCACGCCCAAGCGCGAGATCGCCGTGACGAGATCCTTCGGCCGGCCGGTGCGCGAGTTGCCGCAGTTGCTGCAGGCCGTGAGCGACTTCGCGACACGCGCGGCCGAGAAGCTGCGGCGACAGGGGAGCCTGGCCGGGCGCGTGCTGGTCTTCGCGCACACCTCGCCGTTCCGGCCAGGCCCGCGCTGGGCCAAGTCGCTCGTGGTGCCGTTGCGCCGGCCCACGGCCGACACGGCGAAGATCATCCAGGCGGCCACGATGGGTCTAGAACTGATTTTCGAGCCCGGCTACAACTTGGCGAAAGCCGGCGTGATGCTGCTGGACCTCTGCGACAGCAGCATCCTGCAAGGCGAACTCGATCTTGAAGATGAATCTGGCCGCAACCGCGGCCAGCTGATGAGCGTGGTGGACAAGCTCAATGCCCGATGGGGAAAAGCCACGGTGAAGCAGGGCAGCGTCGGCACCGCGGCCGCGCGGCGTGACTGGGCAATGCGCCAGGCCCGACGAACACCCCAGTACACCACCGACTGGCGACAGGTTCCCGTCGCGCGCGCCTAAAGCCAGCGGACGGCGTTGCCCTCAATCACCTTACCCAACTCCATAAAGGGGAAGTGCAACTGTTCTTGCGGCTGACGATGTCAGCGGGCATGGAGCGCCTGCGCCTCGAAATTCTGGATCGCTATGAAAGTGGCATCCTCGGCATGCTTATGCTGTTGCTTAATATCAGTATCATTTTTCTTAAGCATTTAGCGAAAACGGGACGTATACATGGGTGCAGGACATTCACACGGAGCGACGACGCCTTCCGGCACGGCCGCAGGACGGCACAAGACGCGGTTGATGGGAGCTTTGGCGCTCACGACCATATTCATGGCCGTGGAAGTCGTCGGTGGCCTGTGGACCGGTAGTCTCGCTCTACTCGCCGATGCAGCGCATATGCTGACCGATGCCGGTGGCTTGGCCCTGGCGCTGCTTGCGATCCGTTTTTCCGAGCGCCCTGCAACTCCTCAGAAGACCTACGGCTATGTCCGATCTGAAGTGTTGGCAGCACTGGCGAACGCCGTCGTCCTTCTTGTGCTGACCCTCTACATCCTCTACGAGGCTTACCAGCGATTCCTGAACCCTCCTGAGATTCTGAGTGGCCCGATGCTGATCGTCGCCGTCGTCGGTCTCGCCGTCAACCTAGTGAGCATGAAACTCCTCTCTGCCGGGTCGTCAGAGAGCCTCAACGTGAAGGGCGCCTACTTCGAGGTGCTCGCCGACATGCTAGGTTCGCTCGGTGTTCTCGTCGCGGCGGCGATCGTCATGTTCACGGGCTGGAAGCTGGCTGATCCCATCGTCGGCGCCGGCATTGGCCTTTTCATCGTTCCACGGACATGGATCTTGTTGAAGCAGGCGATTCATATCCTGATGGAAGGCACGCCCCCTGAAATTGACATCTCCTTGTTGGAAGACAAGCTCAAGGAAATTCCCGGCATCACGGCCGTGCATGACCTCCACGTCTGGACAATCACATCAGGTGTTGATGCGATGAGTTGCCACTTGGTTGTGACCAATATGGCCGATGCCCCTAAGACACTGGTTGCCGCCAAGTCAGCAATGGAAACAACCTTCGATATCACCCACACCACGATCCAGATCGAGGATCAAGATTTGCGCAAGGCTGAGAGAGAACTCAAATATTGATTCTGTTGCCAAACACATTTATGCAAACCGCTGCAATGCTCCTTTCAAAGAACCGGGTCAAGAGCCGTTCCCCATCGGGCAACGGCGGAACTTAAGCCGCACTAATTGGATCATGACGCCTGTGCCCAGGCGAGAAAGCTTGGCTGCCTGTGACTCGGTGTATGTCATCATCGCCGATTGCTCCGCAGGCTTGGTCCGTCGCGAGCGTCAATGAAGACCTGTACGCGCCTGCCTGCCATGCGCACAGAAGCGCCACCTGTTCCTTCGATCCGCGCAGTAGGAGCTACCGCGTTGGAGTGGAGCCTGGCGAGTGGGTGCAGGCCGAAGCGATGTCCAAGCGCGCATCGTAGACCTGGGTCGTGATTGCCATCAGACCGAGGACGGAATGGAACAGGTTGTCATGGGACAGTGCCAGAGCGGTCTTGCCGTTGAGACATGCTGTATCGAGCCCACGGCTTGCCTTGAAAGATTCGGAGAGCCACCACACCATGGGTACACGGGTCTGTTCGTTGGGGGCAATGGCCTGCGGCAACCCGTGCAGGAAGAGTCCTTTTTCACCCAGGGACTCGCCATGATCCGAGACATATATCATCGCGGTATCGAAACGCTCCTGCTGCGTCTTGAGATAGGCGACAGCCTGGCTCAACACATGGTCGGTATAGAGAACGGCATTGTCATAGGCATTGACGATGCTCTGGCGATCACAGCGCCGCAACTCGCCGGTGTCGCAGGTGGGCTGGAAGCGGCGAAAGGCGGTGGGATACCGTTTGTAGTACGCAGGACCGTGATTCCCCAGCATATGAAGGACGACCACGATGTCTCCGGTCGAGCCCTGGGTAAGAGCGCCAACGTTGCGCAGCAGCACTTCGTCGAAGCACCGTCCGTCTTCGCACAAGGCGGCGTCTGCCTTGGGATCGACGATGGTCTCACCCAGGCCGTCGCACACCCCCTTGCATCCTGATTGGTTGTCCTTCCAGCGCACGGACACGCCTGCACGCGACAGCACGTGCAACAGGGATTCGCTGGAACGAATCCGCTTTTCGTCATAGTCTCTCCTGCCGACGGCCGAGAACATACATGGAAGCGATGTCTCGGTATTGGTGCCGCAAGCAGTGACGTTGCTGAAGTTGAGCACGTCCAATGCCTTCATCTGTGGCGAGGTCTGCCGCAGATAGCCGTTGAGACCCCAGCTCGCCGCCCGGAGCGTCTCCCCCACCACGATGAACATCAGCGTTGGCTTGCGGCCCTGCACTGCTGGGGCAATGCGCGCATCCATCCCTACAGGCGTGCGCACGATCGCTATCTCAGCGTCGGTGGACAGCACCCGCGCCGTGGAATAGAGCAGATTGGCAGGTGTGATGAGGTAGCGCAGCTCCTTCTGGTTCCTCATCAACGCCGAAAAGTCCTGGAAGACAAGCAGCAGCGAAATCACCAAGACCAAAGCAGCCCCGACAATGAACAGCAATCGACACAACAGGGCGCGAGCGAAGGGGTGTGCCACCACGCGCACCCGCCATATGCACGCGACGGGTACCAGGGAATAGGCGAGCACATGCAACAGCAAGCTTGCCGACAGCAACTCGCTAGCCTCAGTCGTATCTGTACGCAAAACGTTGCGCAGCATGCTCGGGTCGTAGTAGACACCGTAGCGTTGCATGAAGAAGGTGGCGAATGCTGTGGCCAGAACAAGCGCGGTCAAGAGCGGTCGCACGATCCAACGATTTGCCAGCAGGCCAAAGATGAGGGCATGAAGTGCAATCAACGACAGCACCAGGGCAGCCGCGAACAACCAGGTTCCCGGGTCAGCCCAGTGGCGGCCAGCTGTGCTGGCCGACAGGAACGAGGTGTTGCCCAGCAATGCGAGGTATGCGCATACCCACAGCACCAAGCCATGGGTTCCAATACTCGGTCGCCAATTTGTCCAGTGCAGCAAGTTCTCGCGCACGAACGAAAGGTGGGCAGAGTGGCGCCGCCTTGTTTGGTTCATCTTGCTTTGCGGTGTTGATTTCTGAAAAACACCAGGTCTTTCGATGAGATGTCGAGGCGGTAGACCTTTCCAGCCCTCCAGCCATCCGACCATGGCATCCAGCCTTCATGCACGGGGGGTAGCGAGATCTGTTGCAAGAACTGCGGCGACCAATGCACCCAACATCCGCTTCGAGCACGTGAAGGATGTCATGGCGTTCCTTGCTGAGGTGCCCGGAGAATCTCCGTTTAATCCTGCGAGCCGTCAGTGGCGCGGACGGTTGCGTCCGGCCTTCCCTTGCCGAAAATCCATCTGCATCCGGCGGTCTCTCAAACGCTTGGCCAGACGTGTTGTGTACTTGATGCGCTTGTTCCGCTCAGGGTGGCGTCGTATCCAGAACGACCGCACTCGCCAGAAGGCGAGCGCAGTAATCAGGAAGCTGATCCAGATCCAGACGAGCTTGACCGCTACTGCGTGGACCATAGATGAACAAGGTGATTGCGCGCAGCGCGCACGGGTCTGGATTGATGAAAATCGTCGCCGGGATGTGCGTGAGCGGCAACGGTTTCGATCATCGTGGGGTCACTTCAGCGTGTACCGCACCGAGGCAACGGATTTACCGGCCTTGGAAACGGCTGCCACCACCTTGGTGCCCGATCCCACCTTGAAGCTGCCTGCAGCTTCGAGCGCGGCGCCTGACGGCTTCAATTCGACCTCCTGTTTGTCGGTGCCGGCCAGCAGCGTCACCTTGGCCGTCATGCCGGCCACGTCCACCGGTTTGCCGTGGTCACGCACATGCAGTTGTAGCTTGTCTGCACTGGCCACCAGTTCATAGTCGATGTCTTTCGACTGAGCGACAACGCCGCCGTGCAGAGGCTTGGTGTCATGGTCTTTTTCGGAGGCGAACGCGATTCCCGAGACCGAGATGGCCAGGGCGAGCAGTGCATGGTTGAATTTCATGGAATCTCCTTGTTGGGAAGGGAAAAAGGGCCCCGTGTGAGCGGGGGCCCCTTTGGGGAACTACGCGGAATAGGGGGTGACGGGGTGCGCAGGCTCAGCGGACACGTCCTCGTCTTGTTCGTCAGGCTTGTGCGCCAGGCGGTAGAGGATGGGCAGCACCAGCAGGGTCAGCAGAGTCGAAGAAAGGATCCCTCCGATGACCACAGTGGCCAGCGGGCGCTGCACCTCGGCACCCGTTCCGGTGGCGATCGCCATCGGAATGAAGCCCAGCGAAGCGACCAGCGCGGTCATGAGCACGGGGCGCAGGCGGGTCAACGCACCGTCCCGTATCGCCGCGTCCAGCGCCACGCCTTCTTCCCGCAGCGTGCGGATGTACGAGATCATCACTAACCCGTTGAGCACCGCCACCCCTGAGAGCGCAATGAACCCGACGGCGGCCGATATCGACATCGGTATGTCCCGTAGCCACAAGGCCAGGATGCCGCCCGTCAACGCGAAGGGAATGCCGGTGAACACCAGCAGGCCATCCTTGGCGTTGCCGAACATGGCGAACAGCAGCACGAACACCAGCAGCAGGGAGACGGGCACCACGATCTGCAGGCGCTTGGACGCGGACTGCAGGTTCTCGAAGGTGCCGCCCCAGCTCGTCCAGTAGCCTGTGGGGATCTTGATCTGCGCCAGGCCTTGCTCCGCCTCGGCGACGAAGGAACCCACGTCACGCCCGCGCACGTTGGCGCTGACCACGATGCGGCGCTTGCCGTTTTCGCGGCTGACCTGGTTGGGGCCGGGCGCGAGTTCAAACGATGCCACTTCTCCAAGCGGAATGAAGTTGATTCGAGCCTCTGCCGCCCCGGATGCCCGGGGCAACGGAATGGGCAGGCGCTTCATGCCTTCCAGGTCATTGCGGATCGATTCCGGCAGACGCACCAGGATGTCGAAGCGCCGGTCGCCTTCAAACAGAGTGCCAGCCTCGCGTCCGCCGATGGCCGTTGCCACGGTGTCCTGGATGTCCGCCACATTCAGGCCGTAGCGCGCAGCCTTCTGGCGATCAATGTTCACGGTAAGCATCGGCAGGCCGGTGGTCTGCTCGACCTTGACCTCGGACGAGCCCTGAATCTTCTGCAGCATCGAGGAAACCTCTTCCGCAGTCTTGTTCAGGACTTCCATGTCGTCGCCGAAGATCTTCACCGCCACATCGCTTCGCACTCCGGAAATCAGCTCATTGAAGCGCAGTTGGATGGGTTGCGAGAATTCGTAGTTGTTGCCTGGGATCTTGCCGACCACCTCTTGGATGCCCGCGAGAAGCTCATCCCGCGTCTTGCGAGGTGTAGGCCACTCGTCCATCGGCTTGAGCATGATGTACCCGTCAGAGATGTTCGGAGGCATAGGGTCCGAGGCGATCTCTGCCGTGCCAGTGCGCGCGAAAACTCGTTCAATCTCCGGGAACTTGGCCTTGAGTGTGCTTTCAATCTGCTGCTGCATGGCGACGGATTGCGACAGGCTGGTACCTGGGATGCGCAGCGCCTGGATAGCGAGGTCGCCCTCATTGAGCTGGGGCACGAATTCGCTGCCCATGCGGGTGGCGATCAGCCCACACAGCACCACGGCTACCGCAGCGATGGTGAGCACCAGGGCCTTGGCCGACATCACGCGATCCAGCAGCGGTGCGTAGATGCGCTTGGCGTGGCCGAGCAGGAAGTTTTCCTTCTCGTTCACGCGGTTGCCGATGAACAGGGCCACGGCCGCAGGGATGAACGTCACCGACAGGATCATGGCGCCCACGAGTGCTGCCACCACGGTAAACGCCATGGGATGGAACATCTTCCCCTCGACGCCTGTCAGCGCGAAGATAGGCAGGTACACCACCATGATGATGAGTTGGCCGAACAACAGCGCCCGGCGCGACTCCTTGGAGGCCAGGAAGACTTCGTGGAAGCGCTCGGCGCGCGTCAACGGCCGACCATGATGGGCCTGAGCGTGGGCCAAACGCCGCACGCAGTTTTCGACGATCACCACCGCGCCGTCGATGATGATCCCGAAGTCGAGCGCTCCCAGGCTCATGAGGTTGGCGCTGACTTTGTAGTTGACCATACCCGTGAAGGTGAACAACATGGAAAGCGGAATCACCATCGCCGTGATCACTGCTGCACGGATGTTGCCCAGGAATAGGAACAAGATCACGATCACCAAAATCGCGCCTTCGAGCAGGTTCTTCTTCACCGTGTTGATGGCTTTGTCCACCAGCACGGTGCGGTCGTACACCGTCACCGCATGTACGCCCTCGGGCAAGTTGCGGTTGATCTCCACCATCTTCTTGTCCACGGCCTGGGAGACGGTACGGCTGTTCTCTCCGATCAACATGAACACCGTACCCAGCACCACCTCACGGCCGTTGTCCGTGGCGGCACCGGTGCGCAGTTCGCGACCCAGGGCCACGTCGGCCACGTCGCGCACGCGCACCGGCACGCCGTTGGCGCTGCTCAGGATCACGTTGCCGATATCCTCCAGCGACCGGACCTGCCCAGGGGCACGGATGAGGTACTGCTCCCCACGCTTTTCGATGTAGCCCGCGCCCACGTTGCCGTTGTTGCGGTCCAGCGCGGTCACGATGTCCTGCAGCGTCATCCCCAGCGATGCCAGCCGCTCTGGTATGGGGGCAATCTGGTATTCCTTCGCGAAACCGCCAATCGAGTTGATTTCCGTGACGCCGGGAACGTTACGCAGCTGCGGCTTGATGATCCAGTCCTGGATCTCGCGCAGGTCGGTCGGGGTGTAGGGGTTGCCGTCCGGCTTCTTGGCACCGTCCTTGGTTTCCACGGTCCACAGGTAGATTTCACCCAGGCCCGTGGAGATGGGCCCAAGGGCCGGAGTGATGCCTATGGGCAGGCGGTCGCGTGCTTCCTGGATGCGCTCGTTCACCAATTGCCGAGCAAAGTAGATATCGGTGCCGTCTTTGAAGATCACCGTTACCTGAGACAGTCCGTAGCGGGATAAGGACCGTGTCTGCTCCAGGTTGGGCAGGCCGGCCATGACTGTCTCGATGGGGTAAGTCACGCGCTGCTCGGCCTCCAACGGCGAGTAACCGGGCGCCTGCGTGTTGATCTGCACCTGGACGTTGGTGATGTCGGGCACCGCGTCGATCGGTAGCTTCTGGTAGTTGAATACGCCGAGCGCCGCCATGGCGAGGGCCGCGAGCAGCACCAGCCAGCGCTGCTCGATCGAAAATCGAATCAGTTTTTCAAACATGGAGCGACTCCGAGGTCAGTGCGTGTGCTCGGCCGAGGCCTTGCCCAGTTCGGACTTCACAACGAAGCTGCCGGTTGCCGCATAGGGAGCGCCTTGCTTGAGGCCCTGGAGCACTTCCACGCGCTTGCCGTCACTGCGTCCGAGTTGCACGGGTTGTGTGATGAAGCCGCCGTTGACCTTGAGAAAGACCACTGGCTTCTCGCCCACGGTCTGCACGGCGTCTGTAGCGATCGTTACCGGAACGGTCGCCTCATCCGCAACCACTTCGACGTTGACGAAGAGGCCGGGTCGCCATGCGCCATTGGGGTTGTCCAAAACCACACGAGCCTTCGCAGTACGGGTCTGCTCACCAATCAACGAGCCGACGAAAGCCACAGTTCCGGTAGCTGAGGCGTCGAACGCCGTCGCTTTGATTGTGACCTTTTCTCCCACCCGCACTTGGGGCAGATCCTTGGCCGGCACATTGATCTCGGCCCAAACCTTGCTGAGGTCGGAGATGGTGAAGACGGCTGCATCTTCCTTGACAGCTTCGCCCAGGCTGATGTGCTTTTCAATCACGATACCGTCAAAGGGTGCTCGTAGTTCAAGCCGATTCAAGCCGGATGGAGACGACGCGCCGAGTCCCAGTGCACCCAGCTTCTGGTGGGCATTGGCGACCGCCACTTCGGCTTCATTCAGGGCCTGCCTAGCCTGCAAGTAGTCCTGTTCCGCGGAGACTTTCTGCTCCCACAGTTTTTTCTCACGCTCGTAGGTGGTTTTGGCTAATGCCAGGCGCTTTTGTGCTGTCTGTAGCTCGCTGCGTTGCTCCGAAGCCGTAGGGCTGGCAATCGCTGCCAGAACCTGGCCCTTCTTGACGACCTGGCCCAAGTTTGCGCTGACGCTTTCAACGACGCCTGCGAGGCGCGGTACCACGTGCGAGGTGCGGTCTTCGTTCAGGCGGATTTCACCGGGTAGCAGCAAGGAACTCTTGATGCTGGCAGCGGATGCCGTGTCAACGCCGATGGCGGCCGCCTTGATCTGGGCGTCAGTCAACTCCACCTTGCCTTCTTCCTTGCTCAGCACGAACATGAAGGGCTCATTGGCGTGTTGGGCAATGATCTCGACTTCGAAGGCATGGGGTTCTTCCACCGCTTCGCGACTCACCCAACTTCCCTTTTCAGCGCTGAAGGTCAGGGCCTGTTTGTCCCCGGTGGGGCGAGTGATGGTCGCGGTCACGGACGCCGCATTCGCCGGCACCGCCTGGTCCTTGTCGGACATCCAGATGCGCAGGCGTGGCTCCCCACCGCCTTCTGCCAGCAAGGCCTCCAGTGTGAAGTCGCCTTCCTTGAACAAAGTGCCGCCATTGGGGCCCTTGGCTTCACTCGCCTCATGGTGCTCTTCGTCGGCATGGCCCTTGTCATCGTCGTGGCCCTTGCCATCTGCCTTGCCGTGGTGTTCACCGTCACCGTGGCCCTTGGCTTCGGTGTGGGTTCCGTGGCCATGGCCATCGCCCTCCGCGGCCTTGGTATTGCCGCCCTGAAGGAGAAATGCTCCGGCTCCGACGCCTAAGGCGAGTACGACGGCAATGGCAATCAGGTGCCTTTTGCTGATGGTTGGTTTGCTGGTGGTCATGGTCAATCTCAGTTATGCGTGATGGTCTGATCCGCGGGAGACGCCCCCCAAGCAGACGGTCGATCTCGGCTGCTGCGCGGTGGGCCTCAGCGAGTGCCTTGAGGTACTGCGATTTGGCGGTGAAGTACGTGCGCTGTGCGTCAAGGACTTCGAGGAAGCTGAACTTGCCGTTTTCGAAACCGATGGTCGCTGCGTCGTAGGCCGACTTAGAGCCTGGAAGTACATCCGCCTGGAGAGCCTGCACTTCGTTAGCAATGGTGGACAACCGGTCGTGCGCCTGGGCGACCTCGCTGCGCAGGCGCACCGTAATGGCCTGAAGCTCGTCTTGCGCCTTGTCTTCGAGCTTCAGAGCCTCCAGCAGGTTGCCTTGGTTGCGGTCAAACAGGGGCAAGGGCATTGAGATGCCCAGAAGTAGCACATTGCGCTGGGTCTCGTTGGCCCGTTGCACACCGGCACTGACCGTGACGTCTGGCACGCGCTTGCTCCGTTCCACTTCCGTCAAGGCCCGGCGCCGTTCCACCTCGACCTTGGCCAGCACGACGGCTGGTGAAGAATCCACCAGGGACTGCAGATCCATCAGGGTCGGCAATGTGGGCAGGTCGTCAGCCTTACCCTCCAGCGCACCGGCGACGGCAGTGGTTCTGCCGAGCAGCGCATTCAGGCGCGTCAAGGCATTGCGTTCTTCGCTGGCGGCCTGGCTCAACTCAACGCGGATACCGGACTCCGCCACCCTGGCCTTGGTTTCCTCGACAGGAGAGACCTTGCCTGCCGCAACCCGTTTGGCCACAGCGTCCGTGGACGACTTGGCCAGCGCCGAACTGTCCTTTGCCAAAGCAAGCCGCTCCTGCGCGGTCAGCACATCGAAAAAAGCTGCCACCACGTTGGCGCGAACGGTGGCGCGCACGTCTGCCAACTGTGCCAGGGCTTGCTCACGGGCCTTTTCAGCGGCCTTTGTGCGTGCAGCGCGCTTTCCCCCAGTTCGATGGGCAGGTTCAGCTGCCAACTCTGCGTGCGCGTCTGCGAACGTGTGTCTTCAAGCGAGTAGGCCAGTTCCGGGTTAGGTCTAACTCGGCCCTGGATCACCTGTCCTTCGGAGGCTTCGACTTGGCGTGTGGCGGCAGCCACCTCGGGGTTGCTTTCCATCGCAAGCTCGATGGCCCTGGCGAGCGACAACGGCGTGGCGGACAACACAGAAGTGGTACCCAGCACCGATTGAGGGCTTTGCATGCTGGGAGCCATCACTTGGGACCAAGCTCCGGTGGTACCCAGCAATATGGTGGCAGCCACCGTTGCGAGCGCGAATTTCTTGTGGCCGCGCGCGGCGCGCTGACCCTTGTTACCGTGATTACCCTTTAACATCCGATTCTCCAATGACCTCGAAATACGAAGACATCGGCGGGAGGGCAGACACAGGTCTGCTTGGTGGCCTGTGGTTCGTTTCGCCTTACCGCGCACGCCCAAGCACGTCACGAAGACGTGCAGGCTGACTGGCTAGTTGGCTGAAAAGAGAAGTAGGCGCCCCGCCGATCAGGCGAGGACGGGCCACTGAGGGCGATCGGGCGGAGAGGGGTTCACGCCAGTGAAAGGCGTGGAGATATGAGCAACCATGGTGTTGCCACGGTCCACGGATTGCTTGGCCACATGGAGCTGAGTTACACCCAAGCCCAAGCCACCGCAAAGGCGGCAGTCGCGATCGGACTTGTCGAGGCTTGGCTCACTCTTCTTGGTCTTGCCGACTGTATCGGTGTCAGCATGCTTATGCTCGTGGTGACCGATGTGCTCCGTCTTCGCTGGCTCACTTTCATGCTGGCAATACGAAGCCACCGCTGCCCAGCTGAACTGGAGCGGTAGTATCAGTATGAAAATGGCGATCCAGCGACGCATCATCACAGTCTAGCATGGCGAGGTGTCGGATCGTCGGTCAGGCTTGCCCGTTTAAACTACCTTGACGCCAAATTAAGTTTGCGTACCTGTACGATTACTGAATAAAGTGCGAGCATGTCCTCGCCGCCCCTTCGTGCCCTGGAACGCGAATTCCGCCGCCAGCTGCTCCCCGGCGTCGGCGGCCTGACCACCTACGCCGATCGGTACGACGCCCAGCTGCAGCGCCTGCGCGAAGCCACCCCCGTGCAGGCGAAGGCGGAATTCGCCCGGCTCGGCGGCGTGGTCAAGTCTTGGCGCCAGTACCTCAAGCAGGGCATCACCCTGGCGGTGCTGGGCTCGATTCGGCCCGGCCGCGAGCATGTGCGCAAGTGGCAGTTGGACCGCTTCGGCCAGTCGCAGACCAGCGCCCACCTTCGCCAGTTCGCCGATGAAGCCCGCGCCGGCGGCGGCCGGGGAGACGAGATCCGGTTGTCACCGGCGTTGAACGACGAGTGCGCGGCGCTCTTTCGCCGCTACAAGGATGCGCTCAAGCGCCCGCCGGCACCTGCTGGGCCATCTTCCGCAATATCCCCTCGGCCGGGATGAGGAAGTTCGTGTAGTCCTGGCCGGCGATCCATCGCGGCGCCTTGCCGCGCCCGGTCCATGTCTTGCCGCTGTTCGGGTCGTAGTACCTGGCCGGCGCCTTCTTCCTGGGCTCGATCTTCCGGGTGCGTGCCGCCGCAGCGGCACCGGGCATCACGTCCGCCTGGCTCAGGTCGTAGGTGGCCATCAGTTCGCGGATCTGCGCGATGGCGGCGTCGCGCGCCTCGGAGCGCACGGCCTGGATCTTCGCGTCCAGCGCCTCGCGTGCCGCAAGAAGCTCTGCCAGGGAAAGCCCGGCCCATTGGTCATCAGTCATGGCCGAGAGTCTAGCGACCGCCGCCCCGGCGGCCGCGCCCGCGCCTCAGCTTCTGCCCAGCGTGCCGAATAGGGCCGCCGCCAGGCCCAGCAGCACGATGACCAGCCAGACCAGCCGGTTCGTCCAGCGGTACACCTCGTTGCGCCGCATCTTCTGCGACGTGCGCGGCACCATCAGCCCAAACGCCCGGCGGACGACTTTTCTCGCGCCGATCATGCCACCCGCCCTCAGTACGCGATCACGAAATCGACTTGGCTGTCCCGGGCGCCGCCGACCACCGCCCGGGTGGTGCGAATCCGCTCGGCTGGCACGCCGTTGTCGATCAGGAACTGGCGCGCCTCGGCGATGCGTGAGTAGGCCCGGGCCTCGGCCAGGTGGCCGCCCCGGGCCACGGCCGCGCCGATGGTGACGCGGCTGGCCTCGCGCGATGCGGCCACCAGCTGGCTGGCTCGCCCTTCGCCCAGCGACTCCGAGAAACTGCCGTTGAGGACCACGCTGATGCGATCTGGCGTCGTCGCGTCGCCCCGGGCCGGCAACTCGGCCGCGTCGCCGTAGTTGTCGGGCGCCGGCGGGCGCACCGCAGGCACCGGAGCGCCATACTCCAGCGCACGCGCCGGCACCGGCGCGGCCACGCGCGCCGGCGGCGCCGGCATCCTGGCGTAGACGTGCGCCACGCCATGCGGCGTCGTCACGGTGAGGTTGTCGTAGACCCCTTCCAAGACCAGTAGCCGGTCGGTCCAGGCGTAGGGTAGGGCCGTGCCATCGACGGTGGTGACTACCGGATTCATGCGCCTAGCATCAAGGAATTCGAGGTAGGTGTGCCCGTCGTCGTTGTAGGCGCGGTGCAACGCGATATTGGGCTGCACGTCGATGACATACTGATGGCGAACGGTCGGCCGGGCGGCCTCCAGCGCCGGGCCGGGCGAGGTACACGCGGCGAGCCAGCCCGCGGCGGCGGCAAGGAAAAGCGCTTTCACGGCAAACCTCATGTTTAACAAAACATAGGCAGATTATATGTTTTGTTCAACGATACAGAAATGCCGATTCCAGGCAACCGCGTGGATATCATGCGATCCGGCGCTCCTTCTCCTCCCTCCCTCCTCCCCAAACGGAGCGCCGATTCGGCCGCCATCGAGCGGCCTTCTTTTCTCCCCGAGAAACCGCACCCGCTTGGCCAGGTGCTTGCACCTGGCGGTATTGGGTATGGGCGAAGCCCATGTCACCGCCTGAACGCGCACGTGCCCAGCCCATAGGGCGCAGCGCTTATCCGCGCCCGCAGTCTCCTTGGGGCGCGGCCTTGTTGGTCGTCACTGAGGGTTCCCGCAGCCTACGCACACCACAGACGTCTGAGCGCGGGGCACGCCGCTGGCTGGCACGCAACTTGCCCCGCGTCCTGATAAGCAGTTCAGCGTTTGAATTCACAGTTGTGGCTTGATCAGGGCGTGGCTTGTCGGGGGGCTGTCTTTGTTCGGCCCCCTTGGGGGGGCCTGGATTGGGTGAGCGCGCAGCGCGAGGGCGTTAGCCCTGGGGGATGCCGGGTGGGAAGGACGCCGAAGGCGGCCGGGGCGTAGGCCGCTTGCGGCCGGAGCGAGCCGGCGGGGGCGTAGCCCCCAAGAGGCGGTGTCCCTACGTGGCGCGGCCTGTACACAAACGCGGCCTTCTACTACAGGTTAAATAAAGAAATATAAGGAAAAGAAATACAGGGGGCGTCTGTGGATAACCCATTTTCCTGTTGAAAATCAATGGTTTATGCGTGCTTCGAGGGCTCCCGAGCGAGAGTAGATCGCACACCTTGCGAGAGTAGATCGCACGAATAACCCGCTAAGCCCTTGATCCAATTGAAGATGTTACCGAGAGTAGATCGCACGCACATCTTGATGTTCTCCACCGACTTATCCGGGGTCTCCTCGTTTTCAGTGCAATAAGTGACGGTACGCAAAGCTAGCACTGGCGCGGGGGTGGTCTGGGTAGACCGTTGATTTCATTGACTTTCCTGTTCGCTTTGTAAACGGGTATGGTGGCCTCCCACTTTTGAGGTTCACGATGCAGGGTTGGCACACAACGTTTTTGGGGATGCGTGGGCTCCCCCGCGATATCAGCGACTTCGAGATGAAGGCATTTTTCACCTTCGATGGTGCCGAGCGCGACGCAATCAATGCACGCCGAGGTGATTCCCACAAGCTTGGTCTGGCGCTCCATATTGGTTTCCTGCGCATGAGTGGGCGTTTGCTCGGTGCCTTTCGGGTAATTCCAGTAGCCTTGTGGCGCCACCTTGGCAACGAGCTTGGCATTGCAGCACCAGAAGTCGCCTCGCTGAGAGCCATGTATGAACGCGGGCGCACGCTATTCGATCACCAACAAGTAGCCTGCACGGTCCTTGGATTCCAGTGGATGAGCGAGCACCAGCGCCGCTCACTGGTACGTGAACTGCGCGACGAAGTGGCGCGCTGCGCCGACCGCGATCAGCTACTCGTGCGGGCGCGTCAATGGCTGTACAAGAACAAGCTGGTGATCGTGCACGAGCGGGCAATTCGGACACTGATTGCGGCGGCACTTGCCCAGCTTGAAGTTGAAACAGGCACCGCCATCGCCGCCAGCGTTGATCCAGCAACACTTGATCGCTGGCGAGCCTCAGTTTCAGAGCTGCGCCCAGATGGACAAACCCAGCAGAGTTGGCTATGGGCTGCACCGGCGAAACACTCAACCCGCCAAATCAGCGAGGTACTGGAGCGCATCGACCTGCTTTACACGCTGGACGTTCATAAGCACCTGGCAGACATCCCCGATCTCATCTTGCGCCGCTACGCGCGCCGACTTGTCTCCAGGCCGCCCTCAGCCGGAGCCAAGATCAAAGAGCCAGCGCGCACCGTGGAGGTCGCATGCTTTCTTCGGTATTGCCTGTTCACCACCACAGACCAGTTGATCCTTATGGTGCAGCGCCGGATCGCCGATCTGTGGCGTCAGGCTGCCGCCGATGTCCCCGCTACCGTCAATTGGGCCGCAATGTACAAAACGCTGCTCGGCGAACTTGTTGCCTTGAGCGCGCAAGGTGCGGTGCCAGATGCTGAGTTGCGTGCCCGTCTTGAAGCCTTGATCACCGAAACCCAGAAACGCAAACCACCGAGCAGGGCCTCCCTGGTCCGCGAGGGATTGATTGATGGAATTCGCCCCGTGCGGTCGTTGCTCGTCGCCATTGCAAAGCTGCCCTGGCAGGCCACCGGCGAGCATCCTGCCATCGAGTACCTTGCCAAGCTGCAAGCTTTATATCTCAAAGGATCCAGAAAGCTGCCAGTTGAAGTGGTGGCACCAAGTCTGGGAATGATCTGGCAGGTTTCGATCTCCAGCCCAGACCGGGAACGGGCGTTTCAGGCGTTGGAGGTGGCCACCCTGTTTGCCCTGCGCCGCGCGGTGCGCAATGGCTCGGTCTGGATTGAGCACAGCCTGAGCTTTCGGGGTCGTGCGCGCTTGTTCTTCACGGACGAGCGTTGGCAGGCAGAGTCCAAGAAACACTATGCCCGTCTATCGTTACCCAGCAAGGCTGCCACTTTCTTGAAGCCTTTGCTGGCCAGAGTAACTGCCGGTGTCGATGCGGTGGCCGCTGCAGCCCGCAGTGGCGTACTGCGCGTGGATGATGAACTCCATTTGTCGCCATTGCCCGCAGAGGACGAAGACCCAGAAGTGACCAAGCTGCGCGCGGCTTTGGATCACCGCATCGGTGAGGTTCAATTGCCGGAAGTGATTCTGGCCGTTGACGCCCAGGTGCGCTTTAGCTGGATCATGCTCGGACGTGAGCCGCGCTCTACCGACGAGCTGCTGATGGTCTATGCCGGCATCATGGCCCACGGCACCAGTCTGACTGCGGTCGAATGCGCGCGCATGATTCCGCAATTGTCTGCCACCAGCATTCGCCAGGCCATGCGCTGGGCGCGGGACGAACGGCGTCTGAGCCAGGCCTGCCAGGCTGTGCTGGAATTCATGCAGCGACACCCGATTGCCGCCACCTGGGGGCGGTCCGATTTGGCATCTTCTGACATGATGAGCATGGAGACCACCAAACGGGTGTGGCAAGCCCGGCTTGATCCTCGGCGCAACACACCTTCCATTGGAATCTACTCCCATGTAAAAGACCGGTGGGGCATCTTCCATGCGCAGCCCTTTGTGCTCAATGAGCGCCAGGCGGGCGTGGCCATTGAAGGTGTCATCCGCCAAGAAAAGCTGGAGACCAGCCAGCTTGCTGTGGATACCCATGGCTACACCGACTTTGCCATGTCACATGCCCGTTTGCTTGGTTTTGATCTTTGCCCGCGGTTGAAGGAACTCAAACAGCGCCACCTCTTTGTGCCACGCGGCACCAAAGTGCCCGCAGAAATCGCTGCGGTGTGCGAAGCCAATGTCGACGTCGCTTTGATCGAAAAGCATTGGGATAGTCTGGTGCACCTGGCAGCCTCGGTCATGAGCGGACATGCCAGTGCGGTGGCAGCTCTTGCGCGGTTCGGTTCTGCCGCCCAGGGCGATCCAATCTATGAGGCTGGCGTGCAATTGGGGCGGTTGCTGCGTACGGCGTTTTTGGCTGACTACTTTGTCAAGGACGCTTTCAGGAACGAGTTGCGCCGGGTGCTCAATCGGGGCGAGGCTGTTAACGCCCTCAAGCGCGCCATTTATACCGGCCGGATCAGCCCGGCGCAGGCCAAACGTGTCGATGAAATGCAGGCTGTGGCCGATGCGTTGAGCCTGATGGCCAACATCGTGATGGCGTGGAATACCTCACAGATGCAGGCGGTCCTGGATCGCTGGTCGAACCGCCGCCAGGTCATTCCACCGGAACTGATCGGGAAGATTGCGCCCACCAGGCTGGAGAGCATCAACTTGCGGGGTGTGTTTCGCTTCCCGGTTGACCGCTATGCTGACCAAATCCTGCCTTCGCGGCCAAATGCATCGATAACTGGCACCAATGGATGAAACCGACCACGGTTTGACGCCACGAATCGCAGATTTGAAAGTGAACAGGAAAGTCAATGAAATCAACGATCTACCAACACCACCTCCGCGCCAGTGCTAGCTTTTCGTACCGTCACTTATTGCACTGAAAACGAGG